>JAOZLU010000560.1 GCA_029934695.1 Desulfobacterales bacterium
TCCGGCAGGAAGGGATTATAATCAGAAAACAAAACGTCACGGACGGGGTTGCAAATCCCGTCCGGCAGGAGTGAGCAAGTTTCAAGTTTCAAGTTTCAAGTTTCAAACCGAAAATCCGAAAATACAGGAGAGAGTTGTTTTCAGGTGTTTCTTAAAGGGGAAAACAGATGAGAAAAATCAAAATTTTAATAGCGGACGACCATGCCATTGTGCGAAATGGGTTACGGAGACTTTTGGAGGAACAGCCGGACATGAATGTGGCGGGGGAGGCTGTTAACGGTTTGGAAGCAGTAAAAAAAGTCAAATCAATCCGCCCGGATGTGGCGGTCATCGATATCGCAATGCCCAAATTAAGCGGTTTGGAGGCGGTGAGCCTGATCAAAGAAGCCGTTCCCACAACCCAGGTGGTTCTCCTCTCCATGCATGAAAAGGATGCTTATGTGGATCGTGCGCTCTCTTCGGGGGCCAAAGGATATGTGCTTAAAGCGTCTCCGACATCCGACGTGCTTGAAGCTGTTCGGGCCGTGCATCGCGGCAAATATTTCCTGAGTTCCAAGGTGAATGCCCAGATCATAGACATCTATCTGAAAAACCGGAAAGAAAAAAACAGTGTCAGCGGCTATAATCTTCTGTCTGACCGGGAGCAGCAGGTATTCCGCCTGCTGGTCGAAGGAAGAGAGACATCTGAGACAGCCGATATCCTCTGCATCAGCCTGAAGACCGTGAAAAAGCATCGTGCGAATATTATGAAAAAGCTGAACATTCACAATATGGTGGAAATGGTTAAATATGCCGTCAAAATCGGAATCATCGGCCCTGAACTGTGGGATTAGATGCTTATTCAAAGATTATTCCCCAACGCAGAAACAACTCATCCGAAAGCAGGATTTTTCCACTCCTGAACACTGTTTCTGATTTCCTGTTTATTTATCTTTCCTGCTTTTATGAACTCGACAGTCATAACATGCTTAAATAACAGATGTCAGTATTTTTGGATCCGCATCTGCCGTCCAGTTGTTTCAGCAGACTGACTTTGAACTTTCCACTTTGAACTTTGAACTCACATCTTAGTTGGGAGGGTGACTTGGCTTTTATAAATAACAAGACAAAAGAAATACAGGTAAAAATAGTTTATTACGGCCCCGGGATGGGAGGGAAGACGACCAATCTGGAATTCATTCATCACAAATTTCAGGATCGGATTGATTCGGATATGGTCTGCATAAGAACACATGGTGATCGGACGCTTTTTTTCGATTTTCTTCCATTTGAGATTGGAAATATCATGGGATTCAATGTAAGAATACAGATATACACAGTCCCTGGCCAGGTATCATATAATGCCACCAGACGACTGGTGCTGAAGGGAGCAGATGGCATCGTATTTGTTGCAGATTCCACAGCGACGCGAAGGGAAAAAAACATCCTCTCTCTTCAAAATCTTCAGAAAAATCTGGAGCTTTATAAAAAGAGTATTTTTAAAACTCCTCTGGTGATGCAATATAATAAAAGAGATGTCAAAGATATTCCGCTTTTACCTTATAAAACAATGGAAAATGAACTCAACGCTCAACTGAAAGCTCCCTCCTTTGAAGCCAGCGCCCTTAACGGAGTCAATGTATCGGCCACTCTTAAAAAAATAATATCCAGAACAATGCACTCCATGGAAAATATGATAAAAAAATAGAAAAAGGTGCATATCATCGGAATCCGAAAAAGTAGTGTTTTCCACGTTCAAAGTGCCGCGGATACAGCTCCTCCAGAAAAATTCAAGAATCGTTGCAACAAAAAAACCCGGTTTTTTCCCCAGCGAGTCCTCCCTTGCCGTAAAAAAGCCGGGTTTCTACTCATAAGTCGTATGCAGCTTGGGATCAAACGCTTCTCTCACCGCTTCTCCTGTAAATGTGACTGTCACCAGCGTGACCACCATTGCAATAATCACCGAACCGACGATCCACCAGGCATCCATATTTGCCCAGCCCTGTTGCAGCAGTTCGCCCCAGCTCGGGGTCGGGGGGGGGAGCCCGAATCCCAAATAATCAAGAGATGTCAGTGCGACAATTCCTCCTGAAACCGCAAACGGGGCAAATGTCACGATAATCGCAATGGTATTAGGGATGATATGCTTGAATATGATCCGCACATCAGAAGCCCCCAGTGTTTTGGCTGCAAGCACATATTCCCTTGCTTTTTCCTTGTAAGTCACCGTGCGCATGGTCCAGGTGATGCCGATCCATCCGAAAAACGCCATGATCAGTATCAGCAGGAAGAAATTCGGCACAATGATGGATGAAATGATAATGATAACATACAGGAACGGGATATTCGACCATATCTCAATGATCCGTTGGAAAAAGAGATCAAATGTGCCGCCCCAGAATCCCATTGCGCTGCCAATGGTGACGCCGATGGTATAATTGGCAAGCAGCAACGCAAGAGAGAAGAAAATCGCAATTCTGAATCCGTAAACCAGTCTTGCGACAATATCCCTGCCAATGGTGTCCGTACCGAGATAATGCCTGTTCTCCAGAGATGGCGGAAACGGCGGATATTCATCATCCCTGAGATCATTCTCATAAGCGTCATAAGGCACAATGGGCATCAGTACCCAGTCACCCTTTTCCTCGGAGTCAAACCCTTTTTTCAGTTGCCGGTAATTGGTTTCATAGTCATAATCCAGCCCGAACATCTTCCCGGGAATCATATCGCTATATGTCGGGAAAAAATATTGTCCCTCATAATGCACAATAATGGCGCGCTTGTTCACGAGAACTTCGGCAAGCAGTGAAATACAGATCATCACAATGAATATGATGAAAGAATAGTATCCCCGCCTGATGGATTTGAAACGTCTGATTTTTTTCAGCGTCAGCGGATTAAGTTTCATATTTTTCACACTTTTTTGGATGACTTTGCTCGTGCGTGAACATATCCGTGAATCTCAGGGACTTGCAAAGCAGGCTTTGCACTCCGAGCTGACAAAAATTATGTTGAAAGCTCTATCTGCGTTCATCTGCGGTTTCACATAATCAGCAGACCGCGGATGAGCCTCTGATGTTGCAGGGCCGGTTCCTGATTTCTTGCCGGCACAGAGAATTTCATGGCTTACGCACGATTCCAACGGTCTGGATTTAACTTGACACGAGCAACGACCGGTTATTTTTTACCCGACTGCCTACCCATCTCGTAAATCCCGTGAGATTCCCACAAATGCTTTAATATTCCCTTCTGTTCCATGCCTTTCAGTATTTTGTCAAGTTCCCCGACACTCGGACGGATTCCTTTCCTTATGATGATAGTGTGATTATATTCCTGGTCCATTTTTTTTGAAATAAGCAGTTTGCTTTCTGTTTCAGGATGTTCACTCATATAACGAAAAAGGTATGCTCTGGTCATAACCGCTATATCTCCCCGTTCTCTCAGAATCATTCTGACACTTGAGCCATGGTCGTAGGTGAGTTGCATGCTGAATGTCTTTTTCAGATATCCGGGGTCCGAGTTGAAGCCTGCAAATTTATAATGATATCCTATATGGCCGATCATTTTTTTGTTCCGAAAATCGGAAAAATAATCCTCTCCCCGTTCCTCCTTTGCCAGTGCGACATACACCTCTCCGTCTCCCCTGAGGATAACCTGGGATGCTTCGACAGGGTAACCCTTCCACCCCCAGTTGATATCATCAAACATCATCATGTCATATAAACCGTTCTCAAAATCACGCTGTTTTCTCGGAGCGGATGTGGTCACGGTGACAAATCTGTATCTGCCCTGAAAAGAATTCATAAGTCCGATCAGTTCCACCGCTATCCCGGTATATTTGTCCCTCCCTCTTTCCTGCTCTATGAACGGGGGAAATATGATAAGGCCCACTTTTACAGTTTCGGCACACCAGCCTGTGTTTGCAAAGATCAGCAGTATAATTATCAGGTTCGTTATCGCTTTTCTCATATTTTTTCCTTTTGAAAAACCGGGTAGCGCAGGAGCTTTTCAGCTCCCCTGCCCTTCAAAATAAGTATCATCATAAGGCGGAGGACTGAAGACTTTTAAGGATATTTAATCCTATAAATATGACTTCAGAAACTGTCTCTAATTTCATAAAAACAAACCTAATTCAAAGAGTTATTTTGAGATGTGTAACTCAGCCCTGGTTCTTTGTTTTTCTCTGATGATAATGCTCAGGTTAAGCACCATAACTCTCAGTTAAGCGGCAGCCCGCTGACGCACAACTCTTTAGCTAAGGCTGCCGGACGGGGTTTGCAACCCCGTCCGAAACCTTTGCTTTCGTGGATATGCAAAACATTGCGGACGGGTTGCAAACCCCGTCCGGCACATCGAAAAAGACAAACTTTCTGAAAAACTGCAATTATATGTGATTTTTTCATGTTGTCACCTCGTTTATTTAGCCGGGGGATAAATCCCATATGCATCAGGCTAAGGCTGCCGGACGGGGTTTGCAACCCCGTCCGAAACCTTTGCTTTCGTAGATATGCAAAACATTGCGGACGGGTTGCAAACCCCGTCCGGCACATCGAAAAAGACAAACT
>JAOZLU010000082.1:0-3262 GCA_029934695.1 Desulfobacterales bacterium
TTTGCAACCCCGTCCGCAATGTTTTGTCAATCTGTCACCCTGCCGGACGGGGTTTGCAACCCCGTCCGGCAATCTTAGCCGCAATGTTTTGTCAATCCCCGGCAACAAATGTTTCTCGCAGCTATATGAAACTTTATGCAGCCTCAAAATCCGTCAGAATCAGCCTTAATTTAAAATGCTTAATATCTTATTCAACAGCGACAGATAAAAATTTCCTTCTATTTCACGAAAAAGGGCAAAATGCCCTTTTTCTCCGACAAAAGGCCGTAAAATCCAGGCAAGCTGTATTCCTATAAGGACATAGATAACATACCAAATTCTTGTGACATGAATTTTGGAATGGTAACTGCTTCTTGCCCTCATATATTGCATTCCCTGCCGGAGCAGTCTGAGCCCGAAAAAACATGATGTGGCGAATGCCGTAATATTTAAAAGGCTTATAAATCTCTTAACCTCTGTCATAGAGATAAAAAAGAGAAGAATAGGCGACGTTGCACCGAGAATCACGCTCATAAAATATGTCGAGGCCATAAGTATCGCCAGAATCTGCTTAAACGACAGCTTGATTCCGAAAAGGACATTTAAAACATGGAACACGGGTAAGCAGACACACAATGTTCCGAAAACCAGCAGCGGAATTTTTATCAGTGCTGCCAAGATTTGATAATTCCCCGCATACATTCCCAGAAAGAGTCCGTAAACTGCTGAAAAGAGCAGCGAATAGAATGCGAAATGTCTGATCAGATCGTTCAACTCCTCCTCAGCATATATTTTTTCAAAAATATATTCACGTTCACGTAAAAGGCACTGGCCATAGCTGTAAGTTTTGAGTTTTTCAAAACGCTCTTCCTGGTGTGAAGAGGAATCTATGTTAAAGCATAACAATGCTTCACAGGTCGGACATGACGTCAGACTTTTCAGAATGGTCTCCCCACAGCTTGGGCATATTGTTTGCGCCAGTTCATCTTCACTGCTATCCTGCTGGCTACCAAGGTAATAGCTGTAGATTTCATAGATTACCCCGCATCCAGGGCATTTCTTATCCTCTGGGATGCGTTTGAAACCACATTTGGGACATTTTTCCATAAGTCTCCTCCCTTCAGGTTGTAGGTTTTAGGTTTTCTGATTATAACGGTTTTAGGGAGCCCTGTGAATGTGCCCCTTCGGCAAGCTCAGGGACCGGGGCACAGTAAGTTTTTTATTCTAAAACCTGACACTTAAAACCTGAAACATTATTATTCAGATTCTGAATTGTATAACCTGAGAATCGCCTCTAGCACAGATCCGCTAATGGCCCTCGCTTTATCAGAAATGGTATGACAGTAGTCCGCATTCCCTCTGGGATCGATATCCCCGATTTTCAATCCCCGGGTTACCCGGACACCGGGCCGGATGAGACCTCTGATTATGCCGCTGATTTCCGCATACACCTCCGTCTCTTCCACAACTCCGACAACGTCCCCGCATCGGACAGCATCACTTATGGCCCGCCTAGTGCGGAATACGCCACTGACCGGGGCTCTCAGCACACGCTTTGCCGTATATCCTTTGATACTGCCCGGAATTCCTGTGTTCCTCTCGGCACTCCCGGAGGTGATAATTTTTCCCAGATTGTGTCCCCTCTTCGTCTCAATGACGATATGAACATCTTTTCCCGCAACAAATCCCGGGCCCAGTCCGATGACCAGGGGAGCATCCTCTGTGGTCGTGCCAAGATTTTTCTTGGCCAGAATGGCATCCACTATTACATCCGGTCGGATTTTATCCCTCCATTCTGTGTCAGCGAGTACGGCAATATTCCCTTTATTCCATGCTTCCCGGACTCCTTTGACGCTGTCCACTTTCACAGCTTCGAGTCCTTCTATTGTTTTGCTTCCTTCATGGATCGCCTCGCAAAAGGAAACCTCTCTCCTTACGGCCTGCGGGTCGGGAATCTCCAACATGAAAATACGTCGTATATTTGCCTTATGCAAACGCCATGCTACGGCACTGGCTATTTCTCCGGCCCCTTTTGTCCCGATGACAAGCCTGTTTATCGGATTTGACGACATCATAATCTCCTCTGTAAATCCAATCGTTCGTGCGTTTATAAAGGTGGGTTGCGGTTTCGTTTTTTACTGCGTAAAAAATCGAAATCCTTCACCCACCCTACATGGCTAAATTCATTTCCCAAACGGACAGACCGGATATTGACATTTTTTGCAGCTCATGCAAAGCCCTCCATGCCCCATTCCGGCAATATCATCCTGAGTGATTTCATCTCCTGCCAGAACCCGTGGGAGCATCAGATCGAAAATCGTTATCCGGTGATAATAAACACAGGCCGGAAGGCCGAGGATGGGCGTACTTCCGATAAAGGCATACAGAAACATGGCTCCCGGAAGAATGGGAGCGCCGTAGGCAATGATGTTGGCTCCTGACTGCTCGACCCCCAGCCTGGTTGCGTCATCCGGATCAACAGAGAGTCCTCCTGTGGTGAGAATCAGATCACATCCGGCCTCGACAGATGCCCGAATCGCATCGGCAATGGCCGCGGGGTCATCCGGGACCAGCGTCTTCTTCACCACCTCGGAGCCGTAGCTGCTGACCTTGGCTCCCACAAATTCATCAAACTCATCCTGAATCAGCCCCTCATAAAGCTCAGTTCCTGTGACCACAGCACCGACTTTAAGATTTCTGTAGGGCAATATGCGGATAACGGGGCAGAATTCCTCGGCAATGGCTTCCAGTCTCTCGATTTTTTCCCGCTCAATGGTCAGAGGAATAATCCGGGTGGCTGCCACAGTCTCATTTTTACGACAGGGAAAATTATTTTTGAGCGTGGAAATGATGATATTATCCAACTTGTTGATTTTGAGAAGCCCGACTGTATTGATTTTGAGAAGCCCGGCCGCTTTGCTGATGATACCTGATTTTCCCTCGCTGGGATCAGTCCATCGGATATCCTCACCTGAGACAGCCTTTGCAATTCGCAACGCTGCATCATCCTCATGAAGATAAGCATCCGAAATATCCAGAATATACAGATTATGCTTTCCCAGCCTGATCAACTCGGGAATATCTTCCTCCTGTATCAGATGGCCCTTTTTGAATCCGACTCCTTTGAATTTTCCCGGCACGATGCGTGTAATATCGTGAGCCAATACCATTCCGACAGCTTCTTCAACTTTGACTTTTTTCATGTACTCTCCTGAATTGTTGGACTCAGACCTCTTTATGATCCAGACCTCCGAGATTTTTAAAACC
Organism: Desulfobacterales bacterium; assembly: GCA_029934695.1. Lineage (GTDB taxonomy): Bacteria > Desulfobacterota > Desulfobacteria > Desulfobacterales > 4be13 > JAOZLU01. Next base: position 3,247 of record JAOZLU010000082.1, read on the forward strand.
TCGGAGGTCTTTATTT
>JAOZLU010000082.1:3362-10514 GCA_029934695.1 Desulfobacterales bacterium
GGGGATGAGGAAAAACGGTCAGACGAAAAATGAAAAGCGACATTATTTCTGAAAGAATTCCCAATATTTTATTTATTTCCCTAATATAATAGTCATCAGTATCAACAAAGATGACACCTTTGCTGTATCTCAAAAATTTCCAGACCGTGCCTGTGGTCACACACCCGAAAACATACTTTATGCCGTTGCCTTCTCTTTCGTTAAATATCCTGGACGCTATCATTTCAGCCATACACCGGGGGATTCCGGCCTTTATGTTTTCATCTTTTGCCCCTACCACAGTAAGAACAGGCTTGGTTAATTCCAACTGCTGATCAGAAGAACTGATAATAAAATCAGATATACCTGACAGCCCATGGTTTTGATTGACATTGAAGTTGATCCCCGAAAAAAGGCTGATCTTATTTTTCATTATTTTTCTGATCTCTGCCAAAACAGGTGCGATAATAAACTCTGATCTTGCCTTGTCCGTCCCGATTGAACGGGCCAGGGGAATTCCGCTTTCCAGGAAATCAGACAAAAATTGGGAAACTTCACAAGAAGGCTGTATCTTGGAAAACAGGGAAACGCTTTCTTTTATCTGAATACCGAACTTGTCTTTTATTTCTTTTAGTGTAAAATGACTATATGACATCTTCATTACCTTGTTGGCGTTCGACATTCACCAGGCACTCTCCTTTTCTTCCAAAGGTTTCTGTTTCTGATCTGCTGGACGTTCCAAATTACATTTTCAATTTTTCACATTCAACTTTCAACTTTTCACTATGAAAAAACCGACAGCAGGGATTATCCTGGCCGCAGGCATGTCCGAAAGGCTCGGAAGGTCCAAACCGCTTTTAGAATTCAGAGGCAAATATCTTATCGAATGGGCACTGGACACCGCGCTGAACTCCCATCTGGAGAGCCTCATTTTAGTATTGGGACATAATGCCCAAAATATCCTGCAAGCCCTTGGGGAGAAGCTCCGCCACCCACGTCTTCATATCGTCATCAACAGTGAATATCGTGAAGGTCAGAGCCAGTCTCTCCGGGCCGGACTTTTAAAAGCCATCTGTCCCCCTTCCGGGAGCGCGGACGATGGCTTCCCATCAGTGATGTTTCTGCTGGGGGATCAGCCCTTTGCGGATTCAAAGATGATCAACTGCCTGTTAGGCCGATTCTGGAAATCCGAGAAAGACATCTGCGTTCCTGTCTGTCAAGGGAAACGGGGCAATCCGACTATCTTCAGCCGAGTGTTTTACAACCAGCTTCTGAGCATCAAAGGGGATATCGGCGCCCGGGAAATTATATGCTCACATCCCGAGAGTGTACTTTACGCAGAAGTGGACAATCCCTTATGCTTCTTTGATATCGATACAGAAGAAGACATAGCTTCCCTTCCTTTATAACTCGTCAGTGAAAAGTTGAAAGTCCGGCGGCTTGGATTTGCCAATCCGAGCTTTAAAAGCTAATGCCCGATAAGACCGGGCAGAAAAAGTACCAGATCGGGAAACATCAGCAGGATTATCACGCAGATGATATACGCCGGCAGAAAAAAAGACACTCCTTTGAAAACATCTTGCAAAGGAACGTCTTTGGCCATACCCCCGACCACATAGGTGGTCGCCCCCACTGGCGGAGTGACAGCACCCAGCGTCGTGATTACCGTGATTGTCACGCCGAACCATATTGGATCATATCCCAACTGTTTTGCCACAGGAAAAAAGATGGGGATGGTGATCAGGAGCAGCGCGAGCGCGTCCATGACAGCACCCCCTATCATATAAATTCCGAAAATAATTATCATAATGACTGTGTGCGGAACCGGAAGGGCCACCACCCATTCGGCAATATCAAAGGGAATTCGGGTGACAGCGAGAAAGCGGCCGAATATCATGGCCCCGGCGATGATGACGATGACCATGCAGGATATTCGCAGGGTGTCTGTCACTGAGCTGACAAATCCCTTCCATGTCAGCCGGCCCTGAAGTACGCCGATAACAACCGCAAAAAAGGAACCCGCACCTCCTGCTTCGGCAGGCGTGAAAAAACCGAAATAGAGTCCGAGCATCACCAGCAAAAAGAGGATGAGCATCTCAGACGCGCCTGAAACTGACCTGAGTTTCTCCATGAAACTGGTCTTGGGGCCTACAGGCCCCCAGTCAGGATATATACAGCATAATACAAAAACGGTAATCATCAGAAGCGTGGCCAGGAGAACACCTGCTCCGATTCCGCCGTAAAAAAGCCTGACAATGGACTGCTCGGTGGAAAGACCGATAACGATCAGAACGACACTGGGCGGAATCACGACCCCCAGAGTGGAGCCGCAGGCAATCGCCCCGGTGCTGAGTTTTGAATCATATTTATATTTTTTCATCTGGGGCAAGGCCACTGTGGTCATGGTGGCAGCTGTGGCTGCATTGGATCCGCAGATGGCTGCAAACGCGGAGCAGGCCATGATGGTGGCCATTGCAATTCCCCCGCGGATATGGCCCACCCATTTATAGGCTGCGTGATATAATTTTTCATTGACACCTGAATAAAATGCCACCTGACCCATAAAAATAAAAAGGGGGATGACCGTCAGCCCGTATTTGGAAAAGGTGGACCACAGCACCGTGCTGACCATGTTGAGGCCTGCATTGAGTGAAACCACATACCAGAATCCGCAGAATCCCACAATGCCCATGGCAAATCCCACCGGGGTGCCCAGAAAGAACAGGAGGAAAAGAAGAATGACAATTCCGCTAATGCCGACAAGTGCGAGGCTCATTTTGTCTCCTTTTTGTCATGTTTTTCAGGATATCTGAGCAGATCAACAAGGAACACCAGTGCTGTCAGCGCACATCCCAAAGCCACAGCGTAAGTGAAGGGATAATAAATGATTCTCAGTGTTTCCGTCACTTCCCCTGTGGTCAGAAGTGTAGTTGCCTTTTTTGCGATCTGCCATGTTGCAATACCAAAAAAAAGCAGGCAGATGATGCTGTTGATCAGGTTTAAAGCTTCCCGAGTCTTTTCCGAAAAAGTGTTTATTAAGACATCAACAGCAATATGTCCCCGTCTGATCTGTGTGTATCCCAAGGCAAATGCCGTTACAACGGCTCCGAAAAAACCCATCAGTTCAAAAGTGCCCCTGATCGGCTCCCAGATGATGCGAAGCAATATATTGGCACAGGTCAGCACGATCATTCCAACCAGAAAACAACCGGCAATCCAAAGAAGAACCTGGTTTAAGAACTGGGTGATCTTATCCAATGCCTGCATAAAAAACCTCCCGTCTGAATGTTTGAGTGTTTAATACTTAGGTATCTGGCCATAATGTTTTCAGGTATTTGCATATTGAGGAATAACTTTTCCATTGTGAACCGCAGATAAACGCTGACACTTCCCACTCTGACCAGCGCACAGACCATCTGCGTTCATCTGCGTTCATCTGCGGTTCATAATTTCAGCCATGCCATAATGTTTTCAGGAACAACTTTTCCATTGTGAACCGCAGATAAACGCTGATGAATGCTGACACTTCCCACTCTGACCAGCGCACAGACCATCTGCGTTTATCTGCGGTTCATGATTTTTGTCAATCCGAACTGGCGGCGCGTTTCTTTGCAAAAGCTTTTATGTCTTCCACAATCGCTTCCGCGGGAAAGCCTTTTTCCTTTGCACCCTTGATCCATTCACTCGTAATGGGTTCCAGCAATTCATCCCATTTGGCTTTTTCCTCTTTTGCCAACTGAATGAATTCAACATTATAAGTCTTTTTCGACCACTCGTTGGCCTCATTTACATGATTATCCATATAAGTGCCGGTCCATTTGGCCTGTTCAACGGCCATGTCGTCCATGACCTTTTGCACGTCTTTGGGCAATGAATTCCATTTGTCCATATTCATTATGACAGCAAAAGGATAAACCGCAGTGTCGGTCATTGTCGCATACCGGCAAAGTTCGGCAAATTTAAAATCTTTCAGCACCTCAAGAGATGAAAACAACCCTTTGACCACTCCTTTCTGGAGGGCTTCCGGTGTCTCAGACATGGGCATCCCAACCTGGTTTGCACCCCATTTCTTCAGAATCTGTGCAGCACCGCCTGATGCACGCAGGTCCAACCCCTTAATATCCTGCAAGTTTCTTACCGGCTTTTTGCACATGATGTTCGCCGGAGCGGTTGTAAACATGGTGAGAACTTTTACCTTGGCAAATGTCTTGGGATTATATTTTTTATAAATGTCCCACAGGACGAGGCTCCCCACTTTTGCATTTGGCAGCCCGAGAGGAAGACTGGTCGCATTGGTGATCACAAAACGTCCGGGTTGGTAGGCCATGCACAGACAGCCGATATCAGCCTGCCCTTCAATCACGCCGTCCATCATATTTTTGGCGCCCAGAAGTGTACTGCCCGGATAAGTGTCAATGGCAATCTTTCCGTTGGTTCGCTTTTCCACTTCTTTTTTCCAGCGTTCCATCTGAACACAGGGGAAGGTCGGCGCGGGGGGAAAATTGGCATAACTGAGCTTGACCGGTCCTGCCTCAGCATGAGTGGGGGCAAAGGCGATTGTGAAAAACGCCGCAAATAATCCGATAAGAAAAAGTCCCAGTTTAAGTTTCATCTTTAAAACCTCCTTAAAATTATAGAATTGTAACAAGTAAGGCATCTTTAACATAAAAGCTGAAAACGACTTTGCAAGTCGTACTGAACAATTTGTAAAATTGTTAGGGAGCGGGCCGAGATTTGCAATCCCGTCCGCAATATTTCGCCCTGCCACCGGTGCCGGAACGATTAGGGAGCGGGCCGAGATTTGCAATCCCGTCCGCAATATTTCGCCCTGCCACCGGTGCCGGAACGATTAGGGAGCGGGCCGGACGGGATTGCAAATCCCGTCCGGCCCCTTAAGTTTACAAACAATTTGCAAAATTGTTTTACAGTAAAATTGTTTTACAGTGCTCTGACAAAAGAAGGATGCCAAGTTAATAATTTAAATGTGATTTAAACTAAAAAATTCATTGTATCAATGTTTTTTTTGTGTCCGCTTCAAAAAATATGGCGGATTCACCATCGGATTTTTGAACAATGTCTTTGTGCAAAATATAAATCTGTGATGTTTAAGCCAATATCAGTTGCAAGTGGATTGATTGCCATGCTCTGAAATAAATGCAAATTACAACTTCCGCGCTCTTTCTGCTTTGACCTTTTGCAAATTCGATAATTGACACACAGACTTTTTTTATTTATAGTCAGAAAATGTCTGGCTGTCGGATGGGAATCAGTGTGGTTCTATAATCTTCACGGACAGCACTCAACACTCATAAGTTTTCTTAACTTGCTGAAATTGCTGGGACCGACATTTTTGCACCGATATCTGCTGTCCACTCCGTTACGGATTAACTTTGAACTTTGAACTTTGAAGGAGCAGACCATGATTGTCGCATCAGGTGAGATTGAACAAAAAACGATTCAGGAAACAGAGGATTACACGAACTGCCACGGGTCTTGGAGAAGGACACGCGTTTCGCCATCTTTTTGGAGGGATTTCTCAGCGAAAAGTCCCCGCGGCGTGACGAATTCAGTCAGATATTGGCTGAAATGAGGGAGGTGCGTGAGGATATGAATCAACTGCGGGAGGAAAGGAACATCTGCGGGAACGATGCCTGGAGGAGAACATAGAATTACTGGCGTGACAGTTCGTAGTTCCGCCTTCAGGCGGTCTTTTGCAAAACCGCAAAATCGCAAAACCGCCTAAAGGCGGAACTATGAACTTTTCAGGCAAAATGAAATGTCAAAAAATATAGCAGAAAAAGCCGCATTCCGGTTCTATAATCTGGCCTGGGGTCTTGCCATTCCGTTCCTTCGCCGAAACCGCCGTCTTGCCGAGGGATTCAGGCAGCGGACCCTTCGTGACAAAGTCCCGGAAAAAGCAGATGTGTGGATTCAGGCTGCTTCGGCTGGTGAATCCTATCTGGCGTGGTCCCTCCTCAAAAGCCTGGAGCCTGCTTATCCGATCAGGGTGCTGCTCACTTCCAACACCAGTCAGGGATTTGAGATACTGGAGCGCGCCGTATGCGATGTTGCCTCTGATGGAAATATGACTGCACACGCGGCCTATTTTCCTTTTGACAAACCTGCGATCATGGAAGTAGCTGTCAGAAGCATTCAGCCCAAAGTCATGGTTCTCCTGGAATTGGAGATATGGCCCGGGCTTCTGTCTGCACTGAAAAGACATGATTCCAAAATACTGATCATAAACGGCAGAATCACCCCCAAAAGTCTCAGGAGATATCTGGCATGGCCGTCGCTCTGGCGTTCTCTGAAGCCGGACAAAGTGCTTGCAATTTCCGAAAACGACGCTGAACGCTTTGCATCTCTGTTCGGCAAAGAACAGGTGGAAGTGATGCCGAACATAAAATTTGACCGGATCGGAGATCCCGCGGCCCATGCTGAAAATCCGCTCCGGAAAATGTTTCCGCCTGATATGTCTTTGACGGTACTCGGTTCCACTCGACGCGAGGAAGAACCTCTCATCGAAAAGATTATTTCTGACATTCACCGCAGAAACCCCCAAGGTGTGATCGCCCTGTTTCCCCGGCATATCCACAGGGTAAAACACTGGGAATCAGCCCTGACACAGTTGGCGATCCCGTGGGCGTTAAGGTCCCGGGCTGAAGGAGCAGTCTCGCCGGGAACGCTTATCCTCTGGGACACCTTCGGAGAATTGTCCCTGGCTTACGGCCTCTCGAAAGCAGTTTATGTGGGGGGCGGTCTCGCACCCCTCGGAGGACAGAATTTTCTGGAACCTCTCACCTGCGGCATTATCCCCGTGATCGGTCCCTCCTGGGAAAACTTTGCATGGGTCGGTCAGGAAATCGTGGATCAGGGACTTGTCCGCGTGGCAGCGGATTGGAAAGAAGTCGCGGATATTCTGACAGAAACAGTTGAAAATCCGAAGCCTTATGAAAAAGTATGTGAAGCAACTCTCAGATATGTGAAAGACCGCCAAGGTGGGACATATCTCGCATGCTGCCTTATCAACTCTTTTTTGCCCCGTCCGGGATGTTTTGAAGTTACGGATTTATGAACATTACGGACGGGGTTGCAAACCCCGTCCGGCAAAGGAAAATGTCCGGCAAAGGAAAATGTCCGGCAAAGGAAAATGTCCGGCAAAGGAAAATGTCC
>JAOZLU010000082.1:10614-15695 GCA_029934695.1 Desulfobacterales bacterium
AGGAAAATGTCCGGCAAAGGAAAATGTCCGGCAAAGGAAAATGTCCGGCAAAGGATGAATGATAAATAAATAAATAAATAACAAATAACAAATAAATGATAAATGACAAATTCCCCAAATGCTACGGTGTCATTCCGGCGCGTTACAGATCCCATCGTTTTTCGGGCAAGCCGTTAGCTGAAATTCTTGGCAAGCCCATGTTTCAGCATGTTTTCGAGCGGGCCAGTCAATGTCCCGAGCTGGCTCAGATTGTCCTGGCAACAGATGACAGCCGGATTTTTTCAAGCGCAGAACAAGCGAATGTTCCGGTTGTGATGACGCGGGATGACCATCTGAGCGGCACGGACCGGGTACTGGAGGCGGCAAGGCAGATTGAGGTGTCCCAGGATGCTGTTGTGGTGAACATTCAGGGAGACGAGCCAGCGCTGGAGCCGAGCATGCTCACAGAACTCGTCCGCCCTTTTGTCTCGCCCGATGTGCAGGTGACGACCCTGGCGAGAAAAATCAGCCCCAAGGAAGCTGAAAACCCGGACAGGGTCAAAGTGGTCTTCGCAACAGACGGCAAGGCCCTGTATTTCTCCCGCACTCCCATCCCTCATCCTCGTGACGGACAGGAACACGAGTTTTATGTGCATATCGGTCTATATGCGTTTCGCATGAATATTCTGGAACAGTTTGTGACGCTCGGCCCAAGCCGTCTTGAAATCACAGAGAGACTCGAACAGCTGCGCCTGCTTGAAAACGGAATATCAATTCATGTTGTGACGACCCATTATGAGAGCATCGGCGTGGACCGGCCCGAAGACATAGAAATCGTGAGCCGGATACTTATGGAAAAACAACAGACCTGACAGACCCCCGAGGTTTCTGAAACCTCGTAGGTCTTCACAATCACAGGAGAAAATCACATTGTCAACATTGGTAGTCGTGAAAAAAAACGGAATGGTGTGCATTGCAGCAGATACTGTCACCTCATTCGGACAGGAAAGGCAGCGTGCGGCATACATTACCGCCCCGGACAAGATATATAGCGTGGGCGATTCCTATATGGGTTTCGTCGGAAGTGCAGCTCACGAGATGGTGCTGGAAAGCGTTTTTTCCCAGCAGACAGACCTTCCGGAATTTCAAAACAGGCTGGAGATTTTTGAATTTTTCCGGAAACTGCATCCGCGTCTTAAAGAAGAGTATTTTTTGAATCCCAAAGATGAAGATGACGACCCGTATGAATCAACTCAGATGAATCTTTTTATAGCGAACCGTTATGGAATCTTCAGCATATTCGAACTGCGGGAAGTTTATGAATACACAAGATACTGGTCAATCGGGTCAGGCAGCAGATATGCTCTCGGAGCAATGTATGCGGCATACGACCGCACTGATTCCGCGGAAGAGATCGCACAGGTCGGCGTTGAGGCCGGGGCCGAGTTTGACGAGAGCACCGAATGCCCCATCACATCCTATTGCGTGTCGCTAGCTGAGGATGTGTCAGTCTGTTAGAGTCAGTTCCGCCTTTAAGCGGTCAGTGCAAACCGCCTAAAGGCGGAACTACGAACTGACAATCTTTTTGTTGATGAAATGAGCAAAGGCATCGGCCTCATCTCCGAAGGAAATTTTTATGCCGATAACCACAAGATCAATGGGCCAGGTGATGCGGTGAGCGATCCGCGCATAATCTTTTTCTGTTGTCACCAGAAACTCAGCATTCACCTCCTCTGCTGAACGGAAAACAGCATGGAAATCATCGTCTGAATAGTGATGATGATCTAAAAATTCCGCAGAGCCTACCACCTCAGCCCCGAGGGATTGAATCGTGTGCTGAAACTCATTATTCCTGGCAATGCCGGAAAAGGCAAAAACATTGCGCCCTTTTAAAAACGTATCATCATACAAAGCAGAACCCGGATTTTTTGGAAAAACCAGGTTTTCTGTTTCCTCCCCCCTTATTACCTTATAAATATAAGGAATATGAGAAGATCTGAAAACAGGCTGGGACAGCGGGAGATGGGAAGTGAGACGTGAGAAGCGGTCATTCGATTCCGCAACATCGGAGCGTGTCAGGATAAACCCATGGCCCCGCAACAGTGCGGAAAGCGGTTCCCTCAATGGCCCCCGGGGCAGCAGGTGGGTGTTGCCAAACGGGCGGCGGCTGTCCAAAAGGACGAGGTTGATATCCCGCGCAAGTTTAAGATGCTGAAAAGCATCGTCAAGCACAATCACATCCGGCTTAAATTCTTTCACAGCCAGCATACCTGCCTCAAAGCGGTTCTGCCCCACGACCACAGGAATATCTTTTAAAATTTCAGCCATCATGAACGGCTCATCGCCCGCCATCTCAGGAGACATAAGCAAAGTTCGTCCGTCACTGACAACGCCTCCGGTTTTCTCCGCACGTCCCTTGTAACCCCGGCTGATAACCGCCACCTTGTATCCGAGGTGAGTCAGCAGTTCTGCCATATAGATCGTCATGGGTGTTTTGCCAGTGCCGCCTGCTGTCAGGTTTCCCACGGATATCACTTTGCATGGAAGCTGTTTTGATCTGAAAATTCCTTTTTTATAAAAAATCTCTCTCAGTTTTACAACACCTCCATATAAAAGGGAAAAGCCAAACAGGAATGAGCCGAATGAAAAGAAGCGGCTCTTCTCTTCACTATTCACAATGGTCTCGATTTTTTGTTTTATTTTTCTCATAGCAAATCTCTCCCTTCGGCAAGCTCAGGGGCCGGCCCGAAGGTCCCTGCCGAAGGTGAGCCTGCCGAAGGGCCACACGAAATACAGGATTACGGTTTTGAAAGCGCAGGAGATGCTTTGCCGGGAATCCATAGAACTTCCGGGGTATTCGGAGTGACAGCCGCAGTTGAACCGGCATTTTCCAAGGCAAGGGCGGCTGCATTTTTCTCGTAAACGGATCCGGGTTCATAAGTCCATCCGTTTGCCAGGCGTTTATCTTCTCTCCTCAGAAGGGCATATATATACCTTCCGATCAGAGGGGTCATGGCTCTTGTCTTCCAACCGAATTCTTTATAAATATCCTGAAGAAGGACATCCAGTTTTTCCGTGATGCGCTCATCTCCCCGGTACCATTTTCGCATGGCCCAGACAGCACCTGCATAAGTTGACCGGAGCGGATTGACTTCCCATTTGAATCGTTCCCGGATACGCGACTCTGAATGATTTTTATGCCGTTGCCAGCCGGACAGCATTGTTCGGATCAGCCGGGCAAGGCTGGGACCGTTGATCTCAAAATCCCGCTGAAAGGCGTTAAGAAGAAACTGTTCTTCCTGGCTGTCGTGAATGTGTTTATGATGGAAATTAAAGCGATACTGACCGTGGCTGTCTGCCACGGGAAATTCTGACTCTGGGAGAAGTGTCCCTTCCTCTCGGTGTTTCTGATGCAGAGGAGTGCCTGGATTCGGGGTGTAGAGCATGAACTGATGAAAATCGGTATTGTGACTGACCGCATAATCAATGACCTGATCCATATTTTCAGGGGTATGGTTTTCCAGCCCGATAATGGATGATCCCAGCACCCGGATTCCGTGAGATTGAAGGCTCGCCACCAATGACTGAGTATCAACATCTTTAAGTTTCTGGTACTGGCTGCTCTCGCCTTCCATGCCCATCCATACCCAGGCGATTCCCAGACTCACGAGCTGTTCAACGCTGTAAGACCGCAAAACCCGGGCTGAACTGAAAACCATCAATGCCCAGCTTTTATTATGTTCTTCCATCAGTTCAAGCAGTCTCAGCGCTCTTTTCCGATGTAAAAGAAAATTTTCATCCAAGACAAAGAAAGAGCGGACTTTGAGTTTTTCTTCCAACTCACGCATGACATCAAAGAGTTCGTCGCCTGTTTCAAAGAAGTTGACAAAGTTGCCTTTGCCGCCAAACAGGGCCGAGGTGGAACAAAAATTGCAGCCCACGGGGCAACCCACCGAAGGAACCAGAATGGCTGCTGTATTTCCGTCCCCGGACGTGTCCGGAATGGAATACCCCACGATTCGGCCCCCAAACGCGGAATACGCCATGGGATGTTTTATCGGAGCGTCTTCGTTCTGTCCGATAAATTTCCGGAACCATCGGATGCCGTCGCCTTTGACAATATGATCAGCGTCAATGATTTCGTGAATATCCTCTTTGTTTGCGACATGTCCGCCGACAACAATGGTTGCATTGGGCTGATATTGACGAACAATCTCACACATTTTTTTTACTTTGCCCACATTGGGAATGATCGAACTGATTCCCACAATATTGTATGAATGATTCTGAATTTCACTGACAAAACGGTCTAAAGAGGGAAAATCCAAAAGTGTGCAGGGTGAGTCAATGTTGGATTGAATCAGCAGCAGTCCGAAGGAACGGTGAAACATCCTAAGAGAAAAAGCCCCCTGAACGCGTGTGACCTGGTTTTGATAAAGTTCCATGGGATTAATTTTCCGGCTTCCGTATTCATCGTCCTGGGCATAAGGCCCGAAGACTCCGGACAGCAAAACTTTTGCCTGGGTTCTGAGGGGGTGAACATGAGGCATTGCGTTCATAATATTTCCTCCTTATTCTGATAATGATTACCCGACATAAGTTCTCACAACTTGCTGAAATTCCCCGGGTCTGCGGTTCCTGCTGAATAATTTCAGCATGTTGCGGTTGCTTTCAATTTTTCACTGTCGAGAAGATTAAATGAAGTATGAAAATCATTTTAAAGGAGAAAATTTAAATGGCAAGGCTGTTTTCCTGTTTTACAAAAATTTTACAAATCAGGATGTTGGGAAAGAATATACGACTTGCAAAGCAGGCTTTGCATTCCGGACAATTTTTTTGTTAAAAGCTATAGCAGATTTTTTTATGATTGCCTATTGCCTTAAACAAGAAAATAATATAAAGTCTGATTATAACGCTTTTAGGGATGCCTGAAATCAGCCCCTGCGTCGCACCTTTTTAACCACAAAGGACACAAAGGGGGCACAAAGCCATGTAGGGTGGGTGGAGGATTTCGATTTTTTACGCAGTGAAAAACGAAACCGCAACCCACCTTTTTAACCACAAAGGACACAAAGGGGGCACAAAGCCATGTAGGGTGGGTG
>JAOZLU010000082.1:15795-17746 GCA_029934695.1 Desulfobacterales bacterium
GAGGATTTCGATTTTTTACGCAGTGAAAAACGAAACCGCAACCCACCTTATAAACACAAACGAAATCATTACATATAATTGGATTTACAGAGGAGCAGATTCAGTGATGCATCACGTTCAGCCAGGTCTTGAAAACTTTATCGAATCCCCACCCGGACAGATATCCGGACATCGAATCGGCCTTTTATGCAATCCTGCATCAGTTGACAGGCAGCTCTGTCATGCCCGGGAACGGATCAGCAAACGGTTTCCGGGGAAACTCAGTGCATTGTATTCACCTCAGCACGGATTTTTTGCAGCAAAACAGGACAATATGATCGAGTCGGATGACATGACAGACCCGGTGTTGCAGATTCCTGTTTTCAGCCTGTATGGTCAGACCCGGATTCCCACAAAGGAAATGTTTGATCCCATTGACATCCTGCTCATTGATTTACAGGACGCGGGAACGCGGGTTTATACATTTATTTACACCATGTCCTTTTGTCTTGAAGCGGCAAAAAAGTTCGGCAAAAAAGTCATTGTTCTTGACCGTCCCAATCCGGTGGGCGGCCTCATGGTGGAAGGGAACTGCCTCTCTTCCGAATATGCATCTTATGTGGGACGCTATCCCATACCCATGCGCCACGGACTCACCATTGGCGAGCTTTCACTTTTGTTCAACGCTCAGTACGGCATCGGTTGCGATCTTGAAGTCATCCCCATGAAAGGCTGGAAAAGGAACATGTATTTTCAGGATACCGGACTTCCCTGGATCCCTCCCTCTCCCAATCTTCCCACCCCGGTGTCTGCCATGGTTTATCCCGGGCAGGTATTGTGGGAAGGGACCAATGTGTCTGAAGGACGGGGAACCACCCAGCCCTTTGAAATATTCGGTGCGCCGTTTATGGATACAGGGAAAATGCTTTCAACTCTGGGCGGAAACAGGCTCCCGGGTGCTGTCCTCAGACAGACTGCTTTTGAACCCACTTCCGGCAAATGGGGCAAAAATCTGTGCAACGGATTTCAGATACACATTGCAGACGCGTATAAATATCAGCCCTATATTACCACTCTCAGACTGCTTCAGGCCGTTCTTTTACATCATAAAGATCAGTTCAAATGGAAATCCCCTCCTTATGAATATGAATTTGCCAGACGTCCCATTGATCTTATCATCGGAAGCGCGGATATACGCCGGCGTATCGAAAATTTCGATGATATAGACGAAATTGCGGCATCTTGGAAAAGAGAACTTGATACGTTCATTGAAATCAGCCGGGAGTTCCATTTATACCATTAAGAATTTCCCATTGACTATCTGTCCATAAAAAATTATACTTTTTTAATTTCAACTTTTTACTGTTTTTATTAAGGAGATAGCAGATGGAACTTAAACAAAAAGGCTCCGTGGCCAATGTCGGCGGATTCAAGCAACTGATGGTCTCCATGAAATGGACCACAGCAGCAGATTTTGATCTGGCCGCAGCCTACGAGGACAAAAACGGGAAAAAGGGCCTTGTCTATTTTGGGGAGCTGGGAGATTTGAACGTCTTTCCTTATATGCAGCTCAGCGGTGATGAAGGCGTGGGTGATACCGGCGGCGACAATGAAGAGATCATGCGTATCACCAAACTGGATGAAATGAAATATGTCTGGCTCCTGTGTTGGGACTACGGCAAAGTTCAGGATGGGGCGCCTGCACGGTTCAAAGAAAGTGATGTCACGCTTTCCGTTATGGACGACAAAGGCGGCAACCATAATGTGACTTTGGATACAGGAGACATGGGCAACGTGGCACTGCTTGCGACAATTGACAACACCAGTCCCATCGGCGTCAAACTTGTCAACAGCAGCAAAGCAGGCACACTCAAGGGGTTGAAAAATCTTCAACAGTTGACTGACATCATTGATGCCTGATGTTTGATGTTTGATGTTTGATGTTTGATGTTTGATGTTGGATGTTGGATGT
>JAOZLU010000083.1 GCA_029934695.1 Desulfobacterales bacterium
ATTTGTTATTTGATTTTCAAAGGGCATTTATGAAATTCAAAAGATTCAGAGATTGGGGCATGGTGTCGAAGATAATGACGATACAGCTGCTTACCTTCATAAGCATTTTTATGATGCTGACATTTTATTTTTTGCCCCTTGTTGAAAAAAAGCTGATGAGGGAAAAGGCGTTTGCCACAAAGAGTGTGGTCGAGGTTGCCTTTACGCTCATTTCCGCGCATTATTCAAAGGGAGAATTCGCAACGGATGAGGCGCAAAAGGAAGCAATGATGAGCATCAGATCACTTCGCTATAACGATGACAATTATTTCTGGATCAACGACCTTGATTCTGTAACGCTGATGCATCCCGATCCTGGACAGGTGGGAAGAGACCTGAGCAATGTGAAGGACGCTGACGGCAAATATTTTATGAACGAGTTTGTGAGTGTCTGTAAAAAAAGAGGGGAAGGTTTTGTTGACTATTCCTGGCCCAGACCGGATTCAGACAAACCAGTTCCGAAGATTTCTTATGTCAGACTCTTCAAACCTTGGGGATGGATCGTGGGAAGCGGCATCTATGTTGATGATGTTGAGCTTGAAATACGCAGGATGCGTTTTCAGATCATTTTAGTGACGCTCGTTTTATCCGTTCTCCTTGTGATTCTGGCATACATTGTCGCCCGTATCATCAGCCGTCCGTTGTGCGAAGCTGTGTATGCGTTTCATCAGATCGCCCAAGGGAACCTGGCCGTCGCGGTCCCGTCCGAAAGCAGGCAGGACGAGGTGGGGATATTGATGAAAGCCTTCCGCAACATGCTGGACAAGCTCCGCAACCAGACCCGTGCAATAACGGAAGGCACCCGGACAATAGCCGCTTCCATCAGCCAGATTTCCACCACGGCCAGTCAGTTGGCTGCAAGTTCCTCTGAAACATCCAGTTCAGTAAGTGAAATCAGTGTCACCGTGGAGGAGGTCAGGCAAACTGCTCATGTTTCCAATGAGAAAGCCGAATCTGTGGCGAGAATCGCCGAACAGTCCGCCCACATCTCCGAAAGAGGAAAAAAGGCCACAGAGGATTCTGTCTCCGGCATGGACCATATAAGGGAAGAAATGGGGTATATTTCTGAAAGTATTGCAAAATTGAGTGAGCAGACCCACAGTATCGAAGAAATTATCAACGCTGTGGACGATCTGGCGGATCAGTCCAACCTTCTTTCAGTCAACGCATCCATAGAGGCGGCCAAGGCGGGAGAACACGGCAGAGGGTTTGCCGTTGTCGCACAGGAGGTGAAATCCCTTGCCGATCAGTCCAAAGAAGCCACAAAGCAGGTGAAAACCATATTGAATGACATCCGGAAAGCAGTCGGTGCCGCAGTGACCGCTACAGAGCGGGGGAGCCGGGCCGTTGAGGCAGGCGTGTATCTCTCCGGTCAGTCAGACGATTCCATTGACATGCTGGCGGACAGCGTCTCAAAATCCGCACACGCGGCCATTCAGATTGCCGCCTCAAGTCAGGAACAACTGGCCGGGATGGATCAGCTGGGCGGGGCAATGGAAAATATCAAAGTTGCAAGTATGCAAAATGCAGATATCGCCAGTCAGTTGGAAATGGCATCAGAAAATCTTAATCATCTGGGACAGAATATGAAGCAACTGGCATCAATGTTCAAAGCCTGATGTTTGGATGCTTAATGTTTGATTTTCAAGAGGTTAAGGTTGAAAGTCAGCGTGGTCTTTTCACTTTTCACTTTTCATTTTCAACTTTCAACTGCATCTGAGGTGATATATGAACGAGCAAAAATTGCTTAAAAAACTCCGGAGAGCTTTCAAAATGGAGGCTGAAGAGCGTCTGGCAAACCTTTCCTCCAGCTTGCTGGAACTTGAGAATACATCTGCTTCGGATAAACAGGATGCTGTTTTGGAAACAGTCTTCAGGGAAGCTCACAGCCTGAAAGGTGCCGCCCGGGCAGTCAATCTGATGGAGATTGAAACACTGTGTCAGTCTATTGAAGGCGTTTTTGCAGATTTGAAAAAAAACGCAGTTTCAGTATCGCCAAAACTCTTTGACGCGCTTCATCATTCTGTACAAGCCATTGAAAACTTCATGATTGATGAATCCCCTCATAATAAAAAAGATATTGAAGGGTTGGTTCATAAGATTGAAGGTCTGAAGCATGACAGCGTAATTGAAAGTGAAAACCCGGAAGTTGAAGAGGAGCCGGAAGTTGAAAAAGAAAATTCAAAATTTGAAAATGGAAATCTGATATCCGAAAGTGAAGAATCGGAATTTGAAAATGAGTGCAGGACAGAAATCGCGGAGCTGACAGAAATCGAAGAAACCTCTCTGGATAAAGAAAAATCAGCCTCCTTACCTGTTAATGACCTAAACCTGATTTCCTGCATCCAAAGCAAACCGCTGATCTCGGAAAGCATAAGAATTTCCACTTCCAAGTTGGATTCACTCCTGCTGGAGGCCGAAGAACTGGCTTCTCTGAAGCTGATATGGGGGCAGCGTGTGCTGAACCTTCGGGAGATGGTGGATGCTTATGAGCATTGGAAAAAAAAATGGGTGCGGGCCGAGCCGGAATACCGGGCGTTGCGGAATCTTATGTCCGCTCAAAATACAAAGTCCGGGACGGACAGTTCCGAAGGCATTTTATATGAAGATACTGCGCCTGCCCTCAATCCGTTATCAGCCTTTGAGCCGTCATTAAACGCGCTGACGGCTTTTCTTGATTGGAATCAGAAGCATATCCGCTCATTAGGCAGGGAAATAAGGCAGTTGACAAAAGCCGCTGAACAGGATCACCGAATCCTTTCGAGAATGGTGGATGACCTTCTGGATGACATGAAAAAAGTGATGATGCTCCCTTTTTCCACCCTCTTTGGAATATTCCCGATAATGGTTCGTGATATCTCACGGGACCAGGGAAAGGAAGCGGAACTGGTGCTGGAAGGAGGCGATATTGAGATAGACAGGCGGATTCTTGAGGAAATGAAAGACCCTCTCACTCATCTGCTGCGCAATGCCATTGACCACGGGCTGGAAGACACTGATACCCGGATAAAACGCCAAAAACAGCGCCGCGGCTCCATAAAACTGGCCGTATGCCAGACAGAAAGCAATAAGGTCGAAATCCTGCTCTCAGACGACGGGGGCGGAATTGATATTGCACGGATAAAGGAAAAAGCCGTAAAATCGGGGATCATCTCTGAAAAGAAAGCAGAAGATATTGATGACCAGGAGGCACTGTCGCTGATCTTCCGATCTGGAATTTCCTCAAGCAAAATTATCACTGAACTCTCAGGCAGGGGACTCGGACTTGCCATTGTTCAGGAAAAGGTTGAAAAACTTGGCGGACTGTTATATATAGAAACAGAGTTTGGCAGAGGCTCATCCTTCAGGATACAGTTACCAGTGACACTGGCCACATTCAGAGGGGTTCTTGTCCAGGTGGCCGAGGATATGTTCATTGTGCCTGCACCCCATGTGGATTGCGTGTTGAAAATCAGGTCGGAAGAAGTGAAGAGCGTTGAAAACAGAGCCACCATTTCTTTGGGCGGGGATGTGCTTCCTTTGGCAGATATTGCGGATATTCTGGAACTGAAAGGCTCAGATTCAAAACCTGATTCAGATGGGAGGGCCAAAACGCAGAATTCAAATTTTTTGATGATAATTGTTTTGGGAACCGGACAGAAACGGATTGCCTTCAGAGTGGACAAAATCTTAGATGAGCAGGAGGTACTGGTAAAAAGTCTTGGCAAACAGCTCCGCAGGGTCCCCAATGTTTCCGGCGCAACGATTCTGGGAACCGGAAAGGTGGTTCCCATTCTGAATGTTCATGATCTGCTGAAATCGCCATTGCAAAACAGCTTCAGACCCATCGAAAAACGGATGGTCAAAGCTGAAGTAGCTGAAGCAGCTGAACCCAAAAAACACTCAATTTTAATTGCAGAGGATTCTATCACTTCCAGAATGCTGATAAAAAATATTTTGGAGGCCGCGGGATATTCTGTTAAGACGGCTGTGGATGGCCAGGCCGCCTACACCATCCTTAAAACCGAACCGTTTGATGCGGTGGTTTCAGATGTGGAAATGCCGAGAATGAGCGGCTTTGAACTGACAGCAAATATCCGCAGCAATAAAAAAATCGCAGAGACCCCGGTGGTTCTGGTGACCAGTCTGGACTCCCGGGAAGACCGGGAACGGGGCATTGATGTCGGAGCCAACGCCTATATTGTGAAAAGCAGTTTTGACCAGAGCAACCTTTTGGAAGTTATCAGCAGGCTGATCTGAAATCAGTGATAAAAGAGGAATGAGAAGTGACAGCTGACCAATTGCCAATCCTCAATGAGCAGTGAACAATGCCAATACCCAATGAAAATATTGACATTCTGATTGTGGAAGACAGCCAGACCCAGGCATTGCTGCTGCAACTGATCCTTGAAGAACAGGGATACCGGATTACAGTGGCCCGCAACGGCATGGAAGGACTGAATCAGCTTCAAAAAGGGTTCTTCCCCATTGTCATCACGGATTGGGTCATGCCCGAAATGAACGGTTTTGAATTCTGCCAAGCCATCAGGAGCCGGGAGGATTTTCCAGGATATGTCTATATTATCCTCCTGACAGCGGCGAAAAAATCAAAAAATGACATCATCGCGGGATTGGAAGCCGGGGCAGATGATTACCTTATCAAGCCGGTGGATGAGACGGAGCTGGCCGCCCGGCTGAATACCGCCAAACGGATCATAAAACTTGAGTATTCCCTGCGGAAACGTAATGAGGAAATAGCGATCTTATCCATTACGGATCCCCTGACCAAGACTTATAACCGGAGGTATCTGAATGATCATCTGCCTGCCGCGATGAAGCATGCTTTCAGATACAATCACCCGCTGTCCGTGGTTATTTGTGATATTGATCATTTTAAAAAAGTCAATGATACTTACGGGCACCAGGCCGGGGACAAGGTGCTGGCGGAATTTGTCCAATATCTCAGAGAGTCCATTCGTGAGGAAAGCGACTGGGTGGTAAGATATGGCGGTGAGGAATTTCTCATTGTCCTGCCTGAGACAAATATGAAAGGCGCATACAAGGCCGCAGAAAGATATCGTTTTCTGGTTTCTCAGTCAACGATCACAACCGGGGCCGGAGAAATAAAAATTACGGCCAGCTTCGGAGCAGCATGTGTCTCTCCTTCGGCGAAAGGCCGACAGGTAACTATGGAAGCCCTGATAGAAGCAGCAGATCAATGCCTGTATCGGGCTAAGGAAGAAGGAAGAAACAGGAGTTTTGCAGTATTATTGGAATAAGGAATTGACGATTGAAGACTGGCTGCTGTCCTTCCAATCTTCAATCTTCAATCTTCAATTTACAGGGGAATTATTATGATTAAAGTCCTCATTGTGGATGATTCGCCGACAATTCAGGAGTACCTCCGACATATTATCAGTATGGATGAGGAACTCGAAGTTGCGGGAATGGCCAGAGACGGAGATGAGGCTGTCAGGTTGGTGCAGAAGACGCATCCTGACGTTGTCACCATGGATATCCAGATGCCCCGGATGGATGGCTATGAGGCCACGCGGAAAATCATGGAAGTCCATCCCGTGCCTATCGTCGTGATCAGCAGCACTCTGGACCCCGAACAGGTCAGCGACACTTTCCGGGCCATCAGAGCCGGAGCTGTTGCCGCGCTGGAAAAACCCAAAGGGCCCGGTCATCCTGAATCTGACCGCATGGCTGCGAAAATTGTTCAGACCGTCAAGCTGATGTCCGAAGTCAGGGTGGTGAAGCGTTTCAGCCCTGCAAACAGACGGACGGATCGGAAATCAGGAGCTTCTCGTGATATCCCGTCAAAATGCGTCTCTGTCTGTCCTGACAAAAGCGGGAAGGTTCGTGATATTCGGCCCCGCGAGGTAAAGGTGGTGGCAATCGGCGCTTCCACAGGAGGGCCGCCTGTCATTCGGACCATCCTTTCAAATTTGCCGGAGAATTTTCCGGTTCCGATACTGCTTGTACAGCATATTGCCCCTGGTTTCCTTCAGGGGATGGTGGAATGGCTGGACAAAGAGAGCGCACTTTCGCTTCAAATCTCCAATCATGGGGAACGGATAAGGGCGGGGCATGCCTATTTTGCTCCGGATGGTTATCATACAGGAATCAGCAGAACAGGGGAGATTCTTCTCAGCAGAAACTCTCCGGTAAACGGCCTGCGGCCGTCCGTTTCCCACCTTTTCCAGTCTGTTGCGGAGGCGTTCGGAAGGAGAGCCGCGGGAGTGCTGCTCACCGGTATGGGAAAAGACGGGGCACCGGAGCTTAAACTGATGAGGGAGGCGGGTGCTGTCACCATCGCCCAGGACAAAGAAAGTTCTGTTGTCCATGGGATGCCGGGAGAAGCAATAAAGCTTGAAGCGGCGAAACATATCCTCTCTCCTGAAGAAATCGCTGATTTTCTCTGTCAGCTTGAAAGGATAAGGGGTAAGGGGTAAAGATCATCCCTTTACCCTTTATCCTTTACCCTTTACCCTCTCAAATATGCATTCAGACATCCCAGATCATCTCATTTTACGACTGAGTGAATTTGTTCATTCTGAAATAGGTCTGTATTTTCCGGAAGACCGCTGGAGAAATCTAAGGCAGGGCATCATATCTGCGGCCAGGGATCTGGCCAGAGAATATAAGACCAATGATGATCCGGTAATGTGTATTCACCGGCTGTTATCCTCTCCGCTGACAAAAAAACAGCTTGACATACTGACGGAACATCTCACCATCGGTGAAACCTATTTTTTCAGAGATAAGAATCTGTTTCAGGTTCTGAGGAAAATTATTCTCCCGGAACTGATAAACTCGCGCAACGGAAAGAAAAAACATCTCAGATTCTGGAGTGCGGGATGCTGTACAGGCGAAGAACCTTATTCCCTCGCCATTCTTATTGATCAGATGATACCTGTATGGCAGGAATGGCAGATAACGATACTGGCAACCGACATAAACGCCCGTTTTCTTCAAAAAGCTGAAAGAGGAATTTACAGAAAATGGTCATTTCGCAATACACCTCAATGGATCATAAAGAAATATTTTAAAAATAGAGGTCAGGATTGCTTTGAAATTTCCCCGCACCTGAAAAAGATGATAACATTCACTCAACTCAATCTGGCAGGAAAGACCAGCTTTGATCATACACAGGGAGGCATGGATGCAATCTTTTGCCGTAATGTCCTCATGTATTTTGTTCCTGAGCTGAGACCATACACCATCGGACGATTTGTTCAATCTCTTTCAGAGGGAAGCTGGCTGATCGTAAGTCCAGGTGAAACAGCCTTTGTTCAACACTCGGGCCTGCATTTCGTCCGGTTTCCCGAAGTCATTCTTCACCGGAAAGAGGTGAGAGGTGAGAGGTGAGAGGCCATCTGACTTGTGCCTCCTCATTTTTTACATGACTTCAAAAATATCAAAGGCTTCTATATGAAAATCAGAATTCGGATAGATGATGATCTGCTTTCCGATGATATTTTCAAGGGAAATGATGAGATGACTTTCCTCCCCGTGAAGCAGTTCTGCAATTTCCGGGTTTACCCTGAGTGTCAGCTTGCTTCCGATCATATCCCGGGCGTCACGGAGGATTTCTCTGAAAATGTTATAACATAAGGTTTGTCTGGATATCAGATGCCCCTCCCCCTCACAGTAAAAGCAGGGTTCGCACAGCATCCGGGTCAGTGATTTTTTGATCCGCTTCCGGGTCATCTGTATCAGCCCCATTTCCGACATGGGAAGGATATGGGTCTTGCTCCGGTCCTTTTTCAAGGCTTCACTGAGGGCGGTAAACACTTTTTCCTGATTGGATTTTTTTCCCATATCAATAAAATCAATAATGATAATGCCGCCGATATCCCGGAGACGGATCTGGTATGCTATTTCCTTCACAGCTTCAAGATTCGTCTTGAGAATTGTTTCTTCAAGATTGTGCTTGCCCACATAGCGGCCGGTATTCACATCAATCGCCACCAGTGCCTCTGTATGCTCAATCACAATGTAGCCGCCTGATTTCAGCCATACTTTCTTTCTGATGGCGCGGGAAATGTCTCCCTCCAGATTATATGCGTCAAAGATCGGTTCCGATCCTTCATAGAGTTCAGCGGAACCTTTAAGGCTCGGCATGAAGGTCTCAAGAAAAGAAAGCACGGATTCATACCCCTTCCGAGAATCAATAATCAGTTTTTCTGCTTCATGTATCAGGAGATCACGGACCGCCCGAAGGCTGACAGTAAGTTCCTGATGCAGAAGTGACGGAACCGGAGCCTTCTTGTATTTTTTCCGGATACTTTCCCATAAGTTTTTGAGAAAATCCATCTCATAAGCAAGCTTTTCCTTCTGGATACCTTCCGCAGCCGTCCTGACAATATAACCCATGTTGTCTTTTCTCAGGGACAAGATCAGTTCTTTGAGACGATTTCTCTCTGTTTCATCCTCTATCCGTCTGGATATCCCGATATGATTTGAACTCGGCATAAGCACAAGAAAGCGGCCGGGGAGGGATATATAAGAAGTTGCACGAGACCCTTTGCTCCCTATTGGAGACTTGGCAACCTGGACCATTATCTCCTGGCCTTCTTTAAGAACATCCTCAATATGACAAGGGCGGTCTGCCACAGACAAAATTGAGTTTTCCCTGTTTTCTCCTCTCCTGCTTTCAGTCTCTGAACCGGAAAATTCGCCTGCATCGCTTTCAGCAAAAATATGTTCAAATTCCTTGTGATTATCGCATAAGACATCGCCGACATAAATAAAAGCCGCCTGACTCAGACCAATATTCACAAAGGCCGCCTGCATACCGGGAAGGACTCTTTGGACTTTGCCCTTGTATATATTGCTGGCAATATCCGAATCATCTTTCCGTTTAATAAAAAGTTCTGCGATGGTTCCGTCCTCAAGAAGGGCGACCCTGGTTTCATGCTGGGTAACATTTATGACAAGTTGTTTATACATTTAAGAACAGATCCTCTTTGAAACTGAAGTGATTATAAAAAACCGCGTTTTGATGAGCCTGACGCGCTGAGAATGTCGTTCATGGAAGAGCCTTTTTCTTTCCATCAGTAACTCCTTTTCCCGGTTTGTCAGACGATATTGCTGATCGTTTTGACAAAATTTTTTGACTGCGTTATCCATTCTCTGACAATTTCCTCACCTGTCTTACTGTTTTGCAAAGTCCCCCATCCACACGGATTGGCGATAAGCAGGGATTACCCGCTCTCCCGCCAACAAATCCCTGCTTATCACTAATCCATGCAGATGCTGTTTTGTGTAGATGTTCACCAATCCACGCAGATGCTCCCCCATCTGCACGAATTGGCGATAACTTGTAACCGCCATCTCTGCCGGATTTGGCAGTCCGGCAGGAGCTTTTGAATGTTCCGCCTCTCCCGCTCAGTTCTCTCAGGCTCGGTTCGGATTGCCAAATCCGAACCGCCATCTCTGCCGGATTTGGCAATCCGGCAGGAGCTTTTGAATGTTCCGCCTCTCCGCCAATAGTGAAGGTGTCAACCCGGAGCCGCATCTTCGGGAACCTTGTAAAATCTATTCAGTCAATGACAATTCTGTGTCATCAACACTTTTGCTGAGAAGATAACCGGTGACGATGGCTATGGCCTCTTCTCTGGTTATCTTCCCATAAACCAGATAATCGGTGACAGCCGCCACCGCCTCACTTTTCTCCCATTGATTGTTCCCGTTCTCATCGTATTCGGCAAAGGGACCATCCGGTTCATTGCTGCCTGTTTTGTAAAACTTTATGACCCGGGTTTTGGAAAACGCAGGCAGATCAAGCAATATCTGGCCCGAGGCATCCGATTCCACGGGAGCCGTGCGGATCGGTGAAGTTTTTGTCTCATCGTATGAATTCCAGAACTCAACATTGAACTCACCATAAGCGTCAAGCTTGGGAACCATGAGTCTGGCCCCGGATATTGTGCCGTTTGCCTGTCTCCGTTCATCGTTCACCAGGAAAATAATCCCCTGCTTTCCGTCGGTGATACCGGTTTTGACAATCGGTATATCTGTGTTGCTGATTTCCATGTAGTGCCCGATCTGAACTGGCTGAAATCCTGAAAAGTCAAGGTTTTCTGAAATAAAATGTCTCAGGGCCAGCTGATATTTTCTCATCTGATCTGCCAGCGCATGATCCCCAAGCATGGCTCCGGGCCATCTCAGTCCTGTTCCCACCTCGCCGGAAGCCAGATGCGCCCATATCATGTTGTGAAAATACTGGTAATCATCCTCTTCAGTGAAATACTGGTCATACTCAGGCGTATAACGTCCGAGAGGCCCCGCCTCTGTGTTGAAATAAGGCTTGGGTGTCAGGCTGTTGGCATAGTAAAACTGGAGTCCCTGGCTGATTCTCACGGCCGGGGCAATGGTATTGTCCATATCTGCCACCAGGTAAGCCCCCCTGTTATTCGGATGGTTGTAATTGGGATCCCTGATGTCATGGTAATAGGTATGGGTAGAGTTGAAATCAAAATTCCTGTCATTCAGAACAAGGGCAGCGTCATCACCTGGCATCACCCGATTCTCCCCGGTCTGATGCGTTGTGAATATGGGATTCCAGCGAACTGAGGAGAGACAGATCAGATGGTTCGGATCAATGCTTCTCATATACGTTGCCAGATCATTGACGGTCTCCTCTCTTTTCTCAAACGGGGCTCGGTTCCATCCATGGATCAGATCGTCGGAATCAAACTCATTGACAATATCCCACGCCAGGAGGTTTCTGCGATCTCCCACGGTCTCGGCGAGCTTTGACAGAATGGCCTTGAGATACTCCCTGTTGGCAGGATCAAAAAACTCGGAAGGTTCTGACATCGGCCCGCCCATGGTCGTGCTGAAAGGTATTTCCGGCCATTTGTCTTTATAATAGAATGTGTCAAAGGGAACAATGACCACACAGATATTGTAATTCGCACATTCATCAAGGAGCGTTTTCAGGAAGCGGAGTGTGTCATCATTAAATCTTATATTGTCAGGGCCATTCGAGACATCCTCAAACAGATAAACCGGTTTTTCGAGGTCCAGGGATTCAGCCATGAGCCGGATGGTGTTGACACCGTGGTCACTCAGGTATCTGAGATAGTCTCTTCCTTCTGAAA
Source organism: Desulfobacterales bacterium (assembly GCA_029934695.1). Taxonomy (GTDB): domain Bacteria; phylum Desulfobacterota; class Desulfobacteria; order Desulfobacterales; family 4be13; genus JAOZLU01. Next base: position 11,133 of record JAOZLU010000083.1, read on the forward strand.
CGCCCTCTTCCTCATAGAAATTCCGATAGCGGCCTTTCATCTTATCCCACATATCTCCGTCATAAAAAATTCTGATCCTGGGCCAGGGTATCCCCTGATTGTCGCCGATAACCACAAAAGGCTCACCATTTTCCCATGAGAAATATCGTCCCCCCGGATCAGATGTGATAAATCCTTTGTCCCCGGGAGAAGCCGAGGAAGTGGTAACACTCGCCGTGGTCAGGAGAGACGCATTTCCCCGCTCGTCAACGGCTTTTATGCCGAGCGAATAGGATGTGCCAGGTTCAAGGCCGATGATCTTGAATGTCTCCTGCTTTCCTGACTTCTGCGGGTGGAAATTGTTCTGATAAACCATTGCCGTGTTCCAATTATCTTTGGTGATTCCCGAAACAGAATATCGGATATCGTAAGCCTCGGCATAACCTTCTGAGCCGTTATCACCTGTGGCGGTAAAGGATATTTTTGTGGAAAAGGCATTGGTTCGGCTGGTTCGCAATCCTGATATCGGTGCCGGAGGTGTGCTGTCACGTTTTGAGGAAAGAACAAATTCTGCCCAGTTCTCAGGTCGCCTGTCTTCTCCCATAAAAGCGGTCAGTTCGTCAAACACCCGCTTCCATTCCTTATGATATTCAGGAGCCAGGGGGCCACCGGTGTCATCCTCAATGCTTTTGAAATTCATGCCCAAAGCGTATCCGTCACTCGGTGCTGAGGCATTTTCAGAACCGAACAGGTTCTGCCAGGTGATCGCCACTTCCACTGTGAATCCGCCATCTTTTCGGCTTTCTGATGATATCTCACCAAAGGTGTAATCGTTCAGCCTGCCATTATATCTGACTTTATACAGTATCTTATCAACGATCTCCGTGGCTCCGGCCGTGCCTCCTGAACCGTTTCCTTTGTCAAAGCGATATGCAGAACCGTTCGCATTCACGGCAAAGGTCCTGTCGTCGGGCTGCATGAATTCATCCCGGGAGCGGTCCGGATCAATGTCCCATTGGAACGCATCGTCATCCCAGGTGCTTTCCCAAGGGGTGGAAGCATTGTAATCATCCACCCATAATTCAAAATCCTCTGTTTCCGCGCCCAGATAGAGACAATTTTGATCCCACATGAGCCGGATTTCTATTTTGGAATCCTCTCCGAAAAACTTGTAAAGTGTGATGTGGCCCATTGCATCCCATTCTTTGGGTTCCAGTACACCGTCAATCTCAGGCGTTCCCTGGGGAATGAATCCTCCGAAAAAATTATACGAGGCCGCTGAAGTCGTTGAAAAAAATAAAACGATCATCAGAGCGACCAGAATTTGAAAAGAAGTCTTTTTCATCATACGTCTCCCTATGTGAATTCAAATATTATATGACTTGAAAAGCAAGCTTTGCACTTCGGATTCCCGCTTTACCAATTCTTCCAAAACTCATGCCTTATGTACCTGTCAGACAGGATCGCTGTGCCTGTGTCAGACTGTGGAAAACCATCGTCATCGTAGAAATAAGAAGAAACTTCTATATCCGGCACGGAAACGTGAAAATAATTCACATCAACTCTCCCGCTGGCATCAAACCAGATTTTGACAAAAAGGTCCGGGTTCTGCTCACTTCCCCAGGTCACATCTGACGGACTGGCGTAAAAATGCCCCCAGATGACCCGATGTCCGCCAGCAGTTGTCTCCCCACCGCCTTTCCGCCAAACCGCTTCAATGGGTCCGGCATCAACAGTGTTGATGACTGCCTCAATGTCAAGATTGTCATCAACGGAATAGCCCGCAGCCGTTGAGGGCCACCAATCTCCCCCAATGTCAGCCGCAATGCCGTCCTCATAGTTTGTCACCATGTAACTTCGGCCATTTTCATAATATTGGCGAATATATCTTGCCTCCAGTGTGGTGGTTCCGCTTTCGTCAGGATGTCCGTCATGAGGATAATCTGAATACACCTCAATATTGGGAACAGACACATGGAAGAAGTTGACATCCACCCTGCCGCTGCGGTCAAACCAGATTTTGACAAAGATATCCGGATTCTGTCTGCTTCCCCAGTTCACGTCTTTCGGGCTGGCGTAGAAGTGTCCCCACATCACCCGATGGCCGCCGGCTGTCACGTCCTCACCGCCTTTCTGCCAGACAGCTTCAATGGGTCCTTTCTCTGCGGTCCGGATGACTGCCCGGACCCAAAGAGTGTCGTCTGCCATGTATCCTGCTTCGGGATCGCCACCGCCAATTGCAGTCACTTCCTCGGAAGAAATGCTTTTCTTCTTCTCAGGATCATCCCAATAAAGACCGCCAATAGTGAAGGTGTCACCCGGAGCCGCATCTTCGGGAATCTTGGCGTTAAAGGTGAATTCTTTTATGCCCATCATTGTAAATGTCAGACCTTCAGGATTGCTATCGGCTGTGTGGTCACCCGTAAACTCAAGCCCTCCGAGATCAAGTTGTGCCGCATAAAAATGGTCAAGCTCCGAAGGAATCACTGTGATCTCCGCTTCCTCACCTGGCCTGAGTTCACTTTTATTCAGTGAAAGTGTCACTCCCGCTTCGGCCTGAGCCCCGAGGGAGGCGGCAAGCATCGTAATAACAGACAGGCATGCCCAAAAAAATTTGTTTTTCATTTCATTCTCCTTGTAAAATTTATTCAGTCAATGACAATTCTGTGTCATCAACACATTTGCCGAGAAGATAACCGTTGAGCAAAAATTCCGCTTCGGGGCTCTTGTCAATTTTCAGCATCTCTTCCCACTTCCTCTTTCCGATTTCCATTTTCATCAGAACCATGTCCTCATCAGTCGTACCCACAAGAGCCTCAAGTTACTCATACCCTGTCCTGAATTTTTCAGAATCGTTGTCTTTCCCGATCCGTTGATCCCGGCCACAGTGTTCAGGGGACGGCCTTTCCTGTCGGTAAAATCCATGTCCGTTGTCCCGAAAAAGGGATGGTCTGCAAAATGAAGCTTTTTGATTTTCATATATTCACCTGACAGTAATTTGCAAAGTCCGTAATTAAAATTTTAACCAAATATAAAAGGGATTTTACTGAAAGTCAAACTTTTTTTAGTGTCTTATCCACAAATCCTTTCTTACACACAATCCGTGCAGATGCTGTTTCCTGCCAACAAATCCCTGCTTATCACTAATCCATGTAGATGATAAGAAAGGATTGCTTCCAAGCCGCCCACAAATCCTTTCTTACGCACAATCCTTGTAGATTCACGGATTATGTGTTGAAAATTGCTTCAAAAGCATCCATTGCCAGCACTTCTGTTCTGGGAAACCCGATTTTGTCCAACACTCTGAAATGTTTGTCATTTGATACCAAAAAATGGGCATTGGCACTAATCGCACAGTCTGCGAATTTGTTGTCATCCGGGTCTGCGCTGATCAGATTCCAATGATAGTAAACAGTCTGTCTGTGGACATTTGGAAGCTTCAGCAACGCTCTCAGCACATTTCCGGCTACGACTTCATTGTACTTTGAACCGATAATTTCCTCATATTCCGCCAGAATTTCATTAGTGACATACAGATCAAATGCTCCGTCCAGGATTTTCTGGAATATCCAATGATATTTTGATCTTGAGGAGACGGATACCAGCAGGATGTTCGTGTCAAGAACGATTCTCAGCTTATTCATTCAGCCACCTCTCCATATCCCGGTCGCTCAGATTTCTCTCATCCCAGATACGGTCAGCCTCCCGGACGGCTTTGGCTGCGTAAAATTTTGCCAACATTGTTTTCAGCTGATTCAGCTCGTCCTCATCCAGATTTGTCGAATACAATTCCAGAATTTCCATTTGGAGATTGGTCAGAGGAGTTTGCAACATTTTAATCTTTCCTTTCCTTGTAAAATTGGTCTTCGGTTCCCGAAGAAACCCCTGCTTGCCACTAATTCGTTCAGATGCTCACCAATCCACGCAGATGCCGTTCCCCCATCTGCACGGATTGGCGATAAGCAGGGGATTACTTGGTCTCCCGCTAACAAATCCCTGCTTATCACTAATCCATGCAGATGATAAGAAAGGATTACTTCCCAAGCCGCCAACAAATTCTTTCTTACACACAATCCGTGCCGATGCCGCTCCCCCATCTGCACGGAGAAGAATCAGTACCGTCACCATCTCTTTTATCAGATGACCTGAATATTTGACAGATTGCTTATGGCCGAATCCCGACTCAGCAGCGGCAAGCCCAGGGCAAGTGCTGTGGCTGCGATAATGCGGTCCGGCATGTCCGGGACCACAGAACGGGATATCTGTCTCAGGCTGCTGATCACGGAAAAATCAAGCGGCGCAAGTTCATAATTCGCGCTGTCTGTTCCGATGAGGTTCAGAACAGTGTTAAGCAGATTTCCCGGAATACGTCCTTTTTCCGAAAGATATATCATTTCGACCGGAACGATGGTCGGAATGACCGCTTTTGATCTTCCCTCATCTATTTCTGAGAATATCTGCCGCACTCTGGAGGACAGATTCGGAAGGTTCTGAAGATGCCAGATCAGGGCATGAGTGTCTGTAACATAACGGTTCATATTTCGTCCTCTCCGAATCTTCCCCACATTTCATGACGGGCATCTGTAATGTCCTCTGCTGTGATCTCAGGTGTGCCTGCCCATAGTCCGCCCAATCTGACAATTGGTTTCTGCGTGCCGAACTTCCCTGATTTTGATTGCAGAAATGTCGTAAATTCTGCCAATAATCTCAGACTGTCTGTTTGAAGAAAGTCGAGTGAGGAGATGATCTCAGTTTTCAGAGCTTGTTGTTCCTGCATTTTGTTTTCTCCTTTTAATTTATTGCCTCATTTGTTCGGCTCGTTCATCTGCCGATTACTTTCCAGGCTATCAGCGAATCTCCACCAACTACAGGGATTTGGTTTGGCAAGGATGGGCATTATCCTTGCTAAACCCAATCTCTGTAGTTGCAACTGAGATGCTTCCCAAGCCGCCAACAAATCCTTTCTTACACACAATCCTTGTAGATGCTGTATTTGGCTTCAATGGTCTCTCTGTTTTTTTACATGATCACATAATCCTCCAAAACCATGATTTCCGTTTCTTTTATCTTCTTCAGTCTTTTGTCATTTGTGACAAATAGATCACAGGCGATGAGTCAAACATGATCCTCCGGTGTTCGCATATCTTTTCTTTTATTCCCATGAGTCTCTTTCCTTATTGACATATTCCTGGGCATCAATCCCTTTCCAGATTTCCTTTCCCAGACCTTTGAGGTCGTAGATGTCAAGCCGGGTGTCTTTTTTCAATTCCCTCGAAAGTTCCGGCAATATTTTTGATATGAGCATCATCTTCTCTGCGGCTGTCAGTTTCAGCACTTCTTCATAAGCTCTTTGCATATTGGGATTTATCATAATTATTTTTCCTTATTGATAACAATAAAAACGGTTCGGATTCGCCCCGTGCATCTACACAGATTATAGACAAAAAGAATTACTTCCGATAGTGGAGAACCACAGGGATTTGGTTTAACAAGGATAGCCCAAGCCTTATCCTTGCTAAACTTAATCTCTGTAGTTGCAATGGAGATGCTCCCCGATCCCCCATGTAGATGATCGCACGGATTATGGTTAAGAAAGGATTACTTCCCAAGCTGCCCGAAAATCCCTGCCAAAGTATTATCCGGGTATGATTCAGTTCTTGCTGTTTGCATTATTTCTTCTCATTCACTTTATATATTTCAAGTGATTCACTCTCTCCCCTCTTCAATTATCAGACGCTCAACAAGGTCATCTTTAAGATAGAGTCCCGCATTTCTCACCTGAGAAAAGGCATTGCGAAGCGATGGGATCAGTTTATGGCGGCTCGCCAGCACCAGCACTCCGGCAGTGCCGATATGTCGGATCGTCAACGACACAGCGCACCTGCGGGCTGCAAGATCATCAATGATCGCCACACGATTGGAGTTCTTTAAGCTTAGGGAAAGAACATCTGTCTCTCCGCTTCCGAGATTCCAAACCGCCACACGCCTGTCAGTACGGACTTTTTTCCGAATTGCCCACGGAGATGTCTTCAGTCCCTCGGAGGCATCATCGTCGCAGTTAGACACCTCCTGCCACACAGCACCAGGCACGATGACAGTTCCGAACAGTTCGGGCAGAACAAATTCCAGGCCGGATTTGAACAGCGTGATCAGGGGCGAGGCATTGACAACAAACTCATCTCTCAGCGGCAGTTTATCCGACATTTTCCACTTCCTCCAGAACATCTTCATAATCATACTGAAAGGGAGACACTCCCAGCCGGGATATGGCAAGCATGAAATCCGAGCGATTCATTCCGGCAATCTCCGCCGCTCTTTCCTGTGAGACACGTCCCAGCTCATACCATTTGGTCGCTGCCAGCAGGCGTACTTCGGCGGCAAACTCCTGCGGGGTTTTATAAAGGGCAGGCAGCAGACTTTCGTTAAATTCCATCATCACCTTGAATTTCAAAGTTTGTTGTTCCTGCATTTCGTTTTCTCCTTTTTAATAGTTATCATTTCATTTGTTCGGCTCGTTCATCTTTCGCTTTCTTAGCAAGCCGCCAACAAATCCCTGCCTGTCGCCACTCTGTCATTGTC
>JAOZLU010000561.1 GCA_029934695.1 Desulfobacterales bacterium
AGTGTGGAACGTAAACGTAAATAAGGCTCAAATATCAAACACCAAGCATCAAACATCAAACACCAAACATCAAACATCAAACATCAAACATCAAACATCAAACATCAAGCTTACGTTTCATAAATATTTTTCTATGCTTTCAACCAGAACCTCCGGTTTAAAGGGTTTGGTCAGATATGCGGTAGCACCGGCCCGCTTGCCCTTCCACTTGTTTATCATTCCATCCTTGCTGGTCAGCATGATTACCGGAATGTGTTTGAATATGGCATTGTCTTTTATAATGGAAAGGATTTTGTACCCATCCATTTTGGGCAGGATGATATCCAGCAGGACCAGATCAGGCCTTTCTTCATTCAGCCTGCTCAGTGCTTCAAGCCCGTCTCTTGCTTCTATGATATCATATCCTCTCTGACCCAGTGTTATGGATATGACCTTTCTTGTGGTAGGACTGTCCTCCACAACAAGTATCTTTTTCTTTTCAGAAGCTTTGTGAACTGTTGAATCAGTATCAGCCGGTTTTTTCTGGGGCAGTTCACTTTGGAATGATTCTGTGGAGGATTCCAAAGCCATATAGTTCAGCAACTTGCGCAACTGGTCTGAAAAAACTTTCTTTTCCGGGACAAGTTTGACAGTTTTGTAAAACAGATTCAGTGTTTCTTCCCAGTGTTCCAGATTCAGGTGGGCGATGCTCAGATAATAGTAGGCATTGATGTTTTTTTCTCTGCCGATAACTTTTGTATATCTCTCAACTGCTTTTTCCAGAATTTCCCGCTTGGGATTCCGCTCGGACACAAAAAAATCATTGTGTATGAACAGATGCGCCCTGCAATACTGACACTGAACTGCTTTGGATTCCACCGGAGACCAGCAGAACGGGCATCGCCGAACCTGTTCTGCTTTTATTGTCTTTTTGGCAAGACTGAGTTTCTCAATATCTTCAATAACATCAGGATCATCAGGGGCAAGCTTGGCTGCGTTGCTAAGGAATGCCTCTATGGATTTCATGACAACGATGATACGGGAACACCATAGCCACCCCCTGTGATTTCGGGGGTTATCCTTTAAGAAGCTGGCAATCATGGTCTGGGCCTCTTTAAAATGGTGTCCTTCAGCCAGTCGGACAGCATCTTCCAGTATATCATCATCAGAACGGGAGGTTCTTTCTGCTTCTGCTCTTTCATCTTTGATTTTGGAAGCTTCAAGCAATATGTTCATCAGCGAGGATTCAATCGTTCTTTTCCTCCTGCGTATCCCCTGTATTTCTATCTCAGCATCATCCCAGCAGAGGAGTTCGATGACAGCTTCCTCACCTTTCAGATCATCAGTTTCGGCGTCAATCAGTTCCCCCTCTTCAAGATGCAGGTATCCGACCTTCCTTTTTGATATTATTCTGAGAGTGATGGTCTTCTGTTCAACTTCAACCGCCTGTAAGAAGTTGGCCAGAGTGAAGCCATGTATATATCCTTTGGAATCAACTGCAAGCACATCAGATATTTTTTCCCGCAGCACGGTGATTTCAAATGGTTTTTCTATATAATGCAGCACACCCTTCTGTTTCAGCTGCTTTGCGATTTCGGGCGATCCGAAACCTGTCATAACAATGATAGGGATGTTCCGATGGTTCTTGCTCATGTATGACAGCAGTTCATAGCCGTCCATTACGGGCATCTTGAGATCCGTTATAACAAGGTCCACTTTTGCGGATGCGCCAAGTATCTGCAATGCCTGTTTGCCATTTAAGGCCGTCATTACGTTGAATCCCCCGGAATAATTTCTGAGGGCCTCGGTAGCCAGACGGAGGATCATCTTATCATCATCTATTACCAGAATCGTCTTCAAGTTAGGATTCCCATTCGTTGTTGTTCTGAACTGTTATTCTGTCTTATAAAAAAATGCTTCCGAGGCACTCCCCGCCAGAGACGGGTAAGGATGTGTTATCCGAAAGACAATGCGGTTGCGCGCATACTCATATCCTTTTTTCAGGAATTGTGGGTTTCACTTATGGACATCAGGAATTTGAAAACTCATTTCAGGGCATATTTTTTTTGTGCCCCCTTCCGAATTTCCACAACATCGGTAAGCCTTTGCTGAAAAATTTCTGCCGGATAAAAAAGATATCCTCTCCACCTTGAAGAACGGCAACCCCTCCATTAATATTAGGAAGTATATAGCATTAACTTAAAAAAGCAACAAAAAAAGCCTGCCCTCCCTGAAGATAAAAAAAATCCCCAGTTTGAAATTTTTTATTTGCCATTAATTCAAGCATTTGTAATACCTTCTTAAATTATTCGGACATAAATTCCGGTATCCACTCCCGCTTGGGAAGAGTTTGGCAAAAAAAGGGCCGCACTTTTAACTCAGCAACATTAAATTAAGCGTTATCAGAGCCGGCCTCGCAATTTTTAAAATTACCATCAGTTTTTAATCATAATGAACGTATTTTTAATCAGACATGTTACAGTCTCTATTTTTTCATAAAACTGTCAATGCCTTCCTCTTTCCAGACCTTTAACGTTTTTTTATCATTGGGCTTTATCTTAACACCGATGGCATTGACCGGAAAATCAAACTTCTTCTGAATTTCTATCCAGTTCTTCTTTACAGCAGTATCTAAAGCCATATCATATCTCCTTTAATTTATTTGCTAATTTATTAAAATCAAATCCGTGGCATAATTTTTTTGATATAGTTTGAAATTATTCAGAATACCGTCTTTCTGAAGAAGTCAGTTTGTTGCAAATTGATTCACCATCCGGGCAACAGCATAATTGGCTGGTCTTAAATGATTGTTTTTAAGCACTCCAAGCATCGGATTTTTCAGCACGATATGCTTTTTAAAGGAGTCCGATTTTCAAAATACCGGGCACTGTAAAATAATTTTACAAATTCCTGAATATCAAAGATTTCATCTTTTGAAAAGAGGAAATCTTTACCCGGATGGAAACCAACAGGTAAAGCATCGGTTGAACATTGATAAGTACCGGCCAAATGTTTCCAGGATTTTTTCTTGGGGAATCAGCTTTCACGCCCAGTTGCCAAATCCGAGCAACGGTCGAATTTGTAAATCCGGCGGGAACAGGAAAGGGGAATTTTATAATTCACCTTTAAACAAATTCAGATATACTCATTTTCATATTTTTTCAAGTTTTTTAAATTCAGAACCAATTCTGAAAGAAACCAGGTTTTTTGAAAAATCTTCAGAACCCCGGCCTCCGGATTTATAAGTATCTGGACATATGTTTCAGATATTTGCATATGATAACCGCAGATGAACGCAGACGGTCTGTCTGCCGCGGACTCATCAGCGTTCATCCGCGGTCTGTGGAAGCTGTTTTCCCGGGAAAAAATCCCTCCGCGGCTCTCTGTGGTTATTAAAAAGCAGTCACAGGGCCGTTACAATCAGAAAAACTGATATTCTTTAATATCCTGTAATTATTAAATTATCTTAGTGTCAAAGTATTAGCGGAAGAGTACCGAAATACTTTTCTTGGATAATATGAGCACCAATTCTACGGAGGTTTAAGATATGCGGAAGTGTACTGGCAATAATACTCAAGAATGGGGGGGCTGATGCAATTTTCAATGTTAAAATTGCGGGGATTTGATAGAATTTTTTAAGGATGAAATTACAAGAAACTGCTCACTTTGCAAAAATACCGTTTACAATGATCGGAAAGATTATGGTTGCGGACAATGGTGTTCATCTTCATCATCTCATATGAGAAATTTTTGTCCCAAATTTAAAAGATCAAAAGACCGTTTTCATGGGCACAAATTTGCATAACCTGTCAGTCTTCAATTATATTCCTTTAAATTTTTCAGGAACTTTGGCGACCTTCTTTTTGTCATAATCAAAGAACACAATGCCTGTTTTGGCTCTGGCAACTTCTTTGCCGGTTTCCTTGTTTGTTATTCTGTAAACAAAATCACAGCCATATTTATTGAAGTCCTCCCGGGTCACCTCAACCGTCAGGATGTCTCCATGGAATCCCACTGATTTATAGATAATCACTGCGTCCGTCAGGACCAGGCCAAATCCGTCAACATCCAATTCGGTAAAACCGTATTTCTTGAAAAATCTCAGACGGGCCTCATGGATCAGAGAGAGTACCGCGTCATTCCCAAGATGTCCCCCGTAATTGATATCGCTGATGCGGATGGGAATCTCAGTGGAAAATTCAAATTCTTCCGGAATATCTAATTTAACTCGTGCCATAGTCGTTTTTGAATCCTTCTTGGTATTGGAAAATTATAAAAAGTTCTCTCCTGCCTGCTCCGGCGGAATTGCCAAATCCCCCCTGTTTATTTGCTCGTCATAACCCAGATCCCCTGCCAATTCTCTGGCGGAGATTCCATAAGCATCTGGCATTTTTTCTCGTAAGCGGATGCAGGAGGATCAAGGTTTTTGATTTTGGAAAAAATTTTCCGGGCATCGGCGAATTGTCCTCCATTAAATCGTTGAGATTTGCAATCCCATCTGTAATATTTTTGCCTCATCATCAAGATTGCCGGAATAATCTTCCAAAAATTA
>JAOZLU010001097.1 GCA_029934695.1 Desulfobacterales bacterium
TGTTTGTTGTTTGATGTTTGAAACCTGAAATTTAAAAGGAATGTGAATATAATGGAAAGAACTTTGTCAATTATCAAGCCCGACGGTGTTGCCCGCGGGGTTGTTGGAGAGGTGATTAAACGGTTTGAAAAAAATGATATAAAGATCGCTGCGATGAAGATGATCTTTATGACAAAGGCGCAGGCTGAGGGCTTTTATGCAGTGCATAAGGAACGTCCGTTTTTCAACAGTGTCACGGATTTCATGTCATCAGGGCCTGCTGTGGTCATGGTGCTTGAGGGCGAGGGAGTGATTGTGAAAAACCGTGAATTAATGGGCGCCACGAATTATAAGGATGCTGCTGAGGGGACCATCCGGAGGGATTTTGCCACGGATATTGAGAGGAATGTGGTACACGGCTCGGATTCTCCGGAAACAGCTTCCTTTGAAATCGGCTATTTTTTCAACAGTTTTGAGATTGTCGGCTGATGTCCGATAAAATTAATCTTGATAATGTCTCTGTTGTGCTGCATCGGCCCCGATATCCGGAAAATATCGGGGCCGCGGCCAGAGCCTTACGCAATATGGGAATGCAACGACTTGTGGTTGTCGCCCCCGAGAACTTTGACATTGAAAGAGTCCTCAAAATGGCTACACATTCGGCCTCAGATGTTGCGGAGGCAGCTCATATCCATGTAAATCTGAGAGATGCACTTTCTTCCTTTAATTATGTGGTGGGAACCACAGCCCGTCTGGGAGGGGAGCGTCAGGTCGTCAGCAGCCCTTCAGAACTGGCCCGGAGGCTGGTTCCGATTTCACACGAAAATCGTATTGCCATTGTCTTCGGTCCTGAAGACCGGGGGCTTTCCAATGAGGATATCCGCTATTGCCACACCCTTGTAAATATCCCCACCGCTGAATTTTCTTCCCTGAATCTTGCCCAGGCTGTTATGGTTATGTGCTATGAGATTTTTACGGCAGAGGTCAGGGATCAGGAATCAGAGAGAGCTGAATTTATGCCGCGGCTTGCGTGTCGTCATGAGCTTGACGGCATGTATGACCAGATAAGAGATATTCTTGTCAGAATCAGCTATATCAATCCTGAAAATCCTGATTACTGGATGAACAGTCTGCGCCATTTTTTTACCCGATTGCAACTCCGGGCCAAAGAGGTCCGCATGATCCGGGGAATGTGCAGGCAGATTAACTGGTATGGGAAAAAATGCTACGATGACGGGAAGGGTGAAGGGTGAAGGGTGTGGCTGTCCGATGACATCAGGCGACGAATTCTGGCTTTGGCCGGTGAGAATACGGGCT
>JAOZLU010000562.1 GCA_029934695.1 Desulfobacterales bacterium
CGCTTTAGCGTACTTCCGCTTTCAGCCGGGGAATTTATTCCTCGGCTTTCTGAAGTAGGCCAATATAATCGAAAGGAGTCCTGACAGAGATGAACCACACAGCAGATAAGGCTCTGAGGTTCGTAACGAGTTAAAAAACTGGATAAATGAAAAAGGAGGTTTGGAAATGAGGGGTGTTACAATCTACTATCGGGGCAGACTGGCTGATACAGGTCAGATCAGAACAATTTCTGATGAACTGACTGCGATTGCGGAAAGAATGAGCTGGAAGTGGAATTCTCTTGATGAAGACTGGGAGACACCGGCAACGGCAACCATCAGCTTTGAGAGGGTAAATGAGTCTGACATCGCACAGATTCGGGGCCACCTTCCGTTAAAGGGGGTCTCCTTCAGGCCGGAAGGGGCTGACGGGCCTCTTGAATTTTTCTTTGATCCGGAAGGTAATCTGCGTTCACTTCTGGATATGGTATTCATCACAGAGAGAAATCTGAAACCGGAAGACGCATGGATCTGTACAGACATGCAGACATCTCCTTCTGAAATGAGTATCTGGGTCGGGAGCCTGATGAGATATCTTAAAGAGCGGTATATCCCGGATATGGAAATTTATGATGACGGTGAGTGTCCGGAATCTGAGAAGGTCAGTGGCAAAAAGTGCTTTCTTGACGAAAGAATGAACAGAACTCTGAATGAGATATCACGTTTCAGCGACGGGCATATTTTTGAGTCCTCACTGGAAAAGGTGGATTCCATGATGATGGAGATGGCCCGCGAGCTGATGGGGCGGCCTGCTCACTGATCCGTTTTGTGGTATCTCAGCGACGTATTCGGGCCTCGTAACGAGTTCAGCGGATTTAATCTTCAGAGGCTCTGCCTCGTTCACCGGCAAAACCCCGATAAAGAGCAACCGGAATAAATTCCGGGGCTGAAGAGCTTCAGGCATGCTGGACAAAGCAATGCCCGGAATCAAAGCCCCGGAATAAATTCCGGGGCTGAAAGCGCAAGCAGGCTGAAGCCAGCTATTGTGACAGTGTGCTTCAGCGTACTTCCGCTTTCAGCCGGGGAATTTATTCCTCGGCTTTCTGAAGCCAGCTACCGTGACAATGCCCTTCAGCGTATCGAAAAATTCTGGTCAGGAGACCGGTTTCCGGTAGTTTACGAAAACAATGAGGCCAAAGCGGTGATGGTGGATATGGCAACTTTCAAAAAAATCGGAATGATTCTGGACAACCTCATGAACCGTGACACAGAGGCAGAAGACAGCCTTCTGAAGTTGCCCTATCTCCTGAAAAAACTGGTGGACGAAGCCCGGAAAACCCCGCCGACCCGGGATTGGAGAACCGAACTTGATGAATTATGATATTATATTCAGTCCATCTTTTAAGCGGGGCGGAATATCCCGTGGTGAATTAATGATATACTTTACCAATCATAAAAACATAAGGACAAACTGACCATGAACATTCAACTGACAGACCAGACCCTGGTCCGGCAGATCGGACAGATTGCCGACCGGACGAGACAGACCCCTGGACAGCTCATCACACGGGCATTGGAACGCTATATCAGAGACCTGCCGCCAGTTTTCCTCCGGGATGAGGCTGATGAGACCCCTGCCTGTGATGAGGAGACAGAGCAGATGAGTCTCGAAGCAATTATGGATAAGACCAGAACCGTGCTCCGGGATTTGGCCGACAATGCTGACAGGATAATGGCCGAATCGGAGCCTGGCAGACCTTCGGGGTTTTTGGAGGTGATGAACCGGCTGTCCAAACGGATAGACAAAGTCGGGAATGAGCACGACCTGATCGCAATTGCGAACATCGTGTATGACCTGACCATTGAGATTCCCGATGTGACAGATGTGATGAACACGCCCGAGGATGAACTGCCGCGGCATTTCCGGACGGAAAATCTCAGACCTTCCGATGACAATGGACATATTGAAAATCAGAAAGCGGCCTTGGAGGAAGTGTTCAATCCCTCTTTCAAACGGATTGAACAGGCCTGGCGGGATATGCCCCGATCTGTTCCGGCCAATGCTTCGATAGGACCGAAAGAGACACCGTGGCACCTGATGGGAATATTCAAGGATGACCCGACATGGGGTGAGATATTTGATGAAATCGAACGAGAGCGGGATAAAGACTGGGTCTGGCTGGGAGGTGAAGCGGAATGAGCATTTATTTCTGGGACAGCAATATTCTGAGAGTTTTCAGTGACAACCCTGATCATTCTGTTCTTTGCAAACATATTGAGCGTGTTTTCTGGGACAGAATTTTGTTGCCGTCTGTAGTCGTGGCCGAGTCATGGCGGGGGAGACTGCGTCGGATTGACACTGTTCCCAAGGCAAGACCGGAAGAGGCGATCTTTCCTTATCAGAAACTGGTTGAAACGCACGAAGTATTACGCCTGTTCACAGTCACCCCTTTTGACAAAGGTTCTGCGAATCGGCTGCTCTGGTTGCGGCAAGATATGAAGCGGCGGAAAAAAAGTATCAAAAAGCGGCATGCAGACATGATGATAGCGGCCATGACGTTAAGTTATGAGTTCATCCTCATCACCCGCAATGAAAAGGATTTTGCCGATCTGCTGCCCGCACACCAGGTGGAGAACTGGATTGACAAACCGTTTGTGCGATGATGCTCATCTGCAAGGATTGTATGTAAGAGAGGATTTTTTCAGCGACCGTAATCCTTTCTTACGCTCAATCCATGCAGATGCTGTCCGATGACCGAGAATTATATGACGATATAAAGAAATATTTGCAAAAGCAGTATAAACCTGAAACTGTAAACGAGGTATAGAACCATGCCCAAAACATTCGATCCGATTACTTTGGAAATTCTCTGGCGCAGGTTAATCTCCATTGTGGACGAGGCAGACGCCTCAGTGGCCCGGACGGCCTTTTCGAGCCTCCTCCGAGACGCCCATGATTACACCTGCATGTTCACAGACTCCCGGGGACAGGAACTGGCCCAGGGAACCTTCTGCACCCCGGGACAGGCCGGTGCCATGGCCCTGGGTGTCAAGAAAATTATTCATTCTTTTCCCCGTGATACATATCATCCGGGAGATATTATCATTGTAAACGACCCGTGGCTGCTGGCCGGGCATCTGAACGACATCTGCGTTCTGAGCCCTATTTTCCACAAGGGGCGGATTGTCGCATTCACCGCGTGCGTCTTCCACCATTCGGACATCGGCGGAAGGGTTTCCTCGGATAACCGGGAAGTCCATGAGGAAGGGCTTTTCATCCCGCCGATAAAACTCTACGAAGCCGGCGTTCCCAACGAGTCCGTGATGGATATGATTCGTTGGAACGTCAGAACCCCGGAAGAGGTGATCGGCGATATCCGCTCCCAAGTCGCCGCAAACCATGTATGTTCCCAGAAGATTATTGAAATGATGAAAGATGAGAATCTGGACACGCTGGACGATCTGGCTGATGAAATTATCAGCCGGACAGAGAGGAGCATGAGAGAGGCCATCCGCAGCATCCCAGACGGTACATACCCTTATGAGGGAATTATCGAAGGTGCGGGACCGAGAAAGGACATCAGTATTCGCATCTCGGTGACGGTCAAAGACAGCGATATTCTCGCAGATTTTACCGGAACATCTCCTCAGGTGGACTGGGGCGTGAACGTCGTTTACAACTTCACCTACGCGTATGTGTTCATGGCCGTCAAGAGCGCATTTGATCCTGATATTCCCATCAATGAGGGGGCCATCCGTCCTGTTAAAATGGCGGCTCCGGAAGGAACCATCGTCAATTGCAAATTTCCGGCTGCTGTTGCCGCGCGTATGCAGGTGGGACATTTTATGACGGAGATGGTTTTCAGGGCATTGTCCGCTGCCATACCTGACAGAGTCATTGCTGACAGCGGCGGCACACCTGCACAGACCAATATTTTTTACGGGAAGCGTCACAACGGGAAATCCTGGCACACCATGATCATCCGGGGCGGCGGAATGGGGGCCGGCACCCGGGCGGACGGTCACCACTGCGCCATTTTCCCCGCGAACGGCGCAAATACCCCTGTGGAAATCCTTGAAAGCGATACCCCGCTTATGATAGAGGCAAGGGAAATCATCTGCGATTCTGGAGGACCTGGAAAAATGCGGGGAGGTCTGGGCAGAAGAATGGTCATTCGGATACCGGATGATGAATACGCACCTCAGCCGCCAGTTACCATTGCAATTCAGGCGGGTCGCTTCCGTTACCCGCCCCAGGGCATATTTGGCGGCAAACCCGGGGCAAAGGGTCAGTTTCTCCACAATGGCCAGCCCGGGGATCCCAGCGGCCTGACATTCTGCAAACCAGGAGATGTCGTTGCATTCTACAGCGCAGGCGGCGGCGGATGCGGAAATCCGCTGGACAGAGATCCGGAAGCTGTTGAAAAAGATGTGCTTCACGGGTATGTAAGCGTTGAACGGGCGGGGAAAGATTATGGTTTGGATGTTTGATGTTTGATGTTTGATGTTTGATGTTTGATGTTTGATGTTTGA
>JAOZLU010000563.1 GCA_029934695.1 Desulfobacterales bacterium
GTTTGAGTCAGCTATCCATTAAAACAAGGATTGAAATATTGAAATAGTTGACTCAGCATGTTGAAACTGCTTATGTTTGATGGACGGAAACCTTTCCAAAGTGTGCGACATATTCGACATTTCAGACGGATTGAAAAGCAATTTGAAAAGGACGCTCGATATTATGCTTGCCGGAACCGTAATCAATATCGCAGGCGTGTTCCTGCTTCATTTCGGCGTAATGAGTACGATTCTCGTAAACATCACATCGCTCGTTGCCGGAGGTGTCAATACAATGATTCCTCAGAAAAAGAGAGTGCCTGAACAAACAGATGCCGGTCCGGATTATCAAAAGATGGCTGATGAAACTGACGGAACAATAATCTGAAAAGGAGTGTTCATGACACCGATGATAAGTACCAGGCCATATGTTTTCAGGAGAAAAACCAATGCCTGACAAAATGAAAATCTTTGGAAATTTTTCAAAGATGAACGATAACAAAGAACACCTGCTCATAAAATTCAAGGCTGGACATTTGAATATAGATGAGTTATGGAAAAGCGGTTCCCTGTCAGCTTCATTTTTATCAAGTTTCTGGGGAACATTTTTCCCTTCAAGTGACAAAGTGTCAAAAGCCGAAATAAAAGATTCTGTCCGTTACATAGCCGGGGAACTTATCGGAAATGCTGTAAAATTCAGTTCCGAGCCGAATTTCCTGATAAAAATTTCTTTGGGCATGTCCGACAACGAATTGCAATTCCATGTGACAAACAGTATCAGGCAGGAGGATGCTTCTGAATATCAGAATTATATTCAGAAGCTGTTAAAAGGCGATCCTGATGAACTGTATCTTGAGCAAATGGAAGAAAACGCGCTGGAAGACAGCGAGCAATCCCGCATGGGGTTTCTGACGATGATTCTTGACTATGGCGCAGAGTTGGCATGGGAATTTGAGGAAGGTGAAGATTCAAAAGTTATGGCCGCTACCACGATGGTACGACTGCCTATTGTGAGAAATTTATAATCAGAAGAGGGAAAATAAAATGGAAGTGACAGGTGAGAAATATAATATCCGCTATGATTCTCCGACAGGGACAATTGTATGCGGTGGGATAATGGATATGAGGGGGAAAGAAGGGTACAAAGAGGTTGCTGAACTGTTTGAAAAAGTGGTGAATGAGGAACCGGAAACTGTTACGCTGGATATCAGAAAACTGGAGTTTCTGAACAGTTCGGGTATCACAACCATAGGAGCGAAACTGGTTATCAGGTTGCGAAACAAGAAAGTCAGCAAACTTGTCATTCGTTGCAGCAAAGCGTATCCGTGGCATGAAAAGTCTGTGAAGGGCCTGACGAAACTCATGCCCGCTTTGGAAGTGAAATTTCATTAGTCAAATTTTGCCAAAGCAAGGAATGCAGGGCAGCGAAGCGGAACCCACCATTGCCGGGTTTCGCCCTGTATTATTATTTATTTGGAGTTCCCTCAACTTTTCACTTCACTGTCGAGTAAAGAATGTTTTATAATGAAAGAATTAAGCAAAGCCCAGAAAGCAAGAACCGCCATCAGGGTTTTTAAAACAACGGCTGATGCGTTGGCGTTAAGAGGCTACTATAAGCCGTCCGGACAGTCCGGCAAAACGCTTGAGGAAGCCCTGAGAATGATCAGCCCTGAAATATACGGGGCCATGAATGATCCGAGAACTACAGAACTGAAAGGTTTGGAATATGTGATTGACAGGCTCCCGCGGGGCATTGAGGAATGTACGCGGGTCACACTGACCGCACAGGAAGACCTTGGAGGCACATCATTTGAAAAAATCCGGCCTCTGAAGCGCAGAAGAACATCTTATCGCGTAAGCAAGGAAGAGATATGCTTTGTCATAACAAGGGGACTGAGTGAGATTTACGATATCCTGACCCATATCACGTTTCTCAACATCGAGGCGGGCAAAATTCTCAGTCAGGCAAGAGATCATGCAGGCAATCCGACCCGGGCATGGAACAAACTTGCAGAAGATGTACGCAAAGGAGAAGAACTGAATGGCAGTGAACTGGATCAGGCCATCTGGAATCTGGGTGTCATACTGGGAAGAACATATCAGGAAACCAGGGAAACATACCAGTACATTGATAAAAACAGAAGGGAGGCAGACAGCAGAGGTCTTTTCCAAATTATTTACAGTCTTGGAAAATGCAGGCAGGAAAGCGAAATCTCAAAAGACAATGAACTCCTGATTTACTTTACCCCTTCACTCAAGGAAATGATAGGACATCAAAGCTATGCGGAAAAATGGGCATGCACGATAAAAGAGAAACTGGTCAGCCTCGGGTTTCAGGAGCGTCCGATCCATATTATCAGTGCGAACATGCACAGCGTGGTGAATATGTTATATGGCTATTCCGCAGTTAAAGCGCGGGAGCAGGACAGCGATATTTACAGCTTTTTCAATCAGATTCGTGACAGAGCGGACGAAGTGAAAGCTTACGCCCGAAATCACGGTTTCCATGAGCTGCCTGACGCATCAGGCACGAATATTGACTGCCAGATCATTGATATGTCTCTGCTTGCGTCTGTTTCCTTCCACCCTGAACTTCGTGTGAATATTTCTGTCATAGAATCTGAAAAGCCTCCGGTTCTTCTAATAATGGATTATGCCTTCGGAACCCAGGCTTTTGAAGTGATGGATGAACTTTTGGAGCCGTTTCTGGCAGGAGATTCTGAGATGAAGTTTGACATTGACTCAGTGTCTGTGATGGGCAAGGCAGGAATCCTGCCCGGCAAAAAAGGGGATATTATGCTTGCCTCTGCCCATGTTTTGGAAGGAACACCCCATAATTATATTGTTTATAATGATTTGAGAAAGGAAGATTTTGACAGTTCTGTTGATGTTTACGAGGGGGTAATTGTCACGGTACTCGGAACATCGCTTCAAAACAGGGATATGCTTAAAAAATTTCAGGGCACCAGTTGGAAAGCTGTGGGCCTGGAAATGGAAGGAGGCCATTATCAGCGGGCCATCAACGCCGCCATCATCAGAGGGCATATCACAAGAGATGTAAAAATCCGCTATGCGTATTATGCGTCTGACAACCCGCTTATAAGCGGCCAGACCCTTGCTTCGGGAAGCATGGGAAAAGAGGGTGTTCTGCCGACATACATGATAACGAAAGTTATTTTGGAAAAAATATCGAGGTCAGCAGAGTGAGCGGGTTTTTAAATCCTGAAACTGAAACCTGAAACCCCTATCTGAGCCGCCGTCTCGCCCGAACAGAATTGGCCCCTTGAAACAAATAATTTTCCCCGTCATGTATCAACTCCCAGGGAAGCCCCATCAGCAGGGCGGCGGCTTCTTCTGTTTCATCCTGTTCCTGCTTCAGGCCGTTATTTGTCGGCGGGATGTCCACAAAAATTGTAAAATGACATTCTGCAAGGGTGTCAATTGAATGCCAGACATCAATGATGTTCCTGCAGGAAGATTCCGGCATGACTTCCCGATATAGTCCCTGGCCCCATTCCGGCAGCTTCTTTTCCACATTTTCAGCCCTGGTTCTGAATTTGCCTGTCGGCCATAAATAGTATCTTTCCAGATACCACCTCAGTTCTTCAATCTCAAATGGGCCAAGGGGCGAGGTAAAGAGAAACGATTTCAGGCATTTTATCCGCTGCTCTCCCAATGTGGTCGGGATGTAGCTTAATTCAGCCTCGGCTGCCGGGCGGCGTTTTCCGTCTTTTCTCCCGATATGAGGTGATTTTAATTCCAGAACCAATTCTTCCAGAGGTTCTGTCTGATCTGTTTTTGTCTGGCGCGGGTCATCGGTAAAACGCTCTCCCAACGCAGACAATATGTGAGGCATGGCGGCCCGAATACCTGTCATATCACTTTTTACACGGATCGCCACTGGTTCTTTTGAAAAAATCCATTTCAATGCACCCAGCTCAACCCCCTCCCGCAACAAGGCAATGATGGGATAACTTTCCCGTCCACTTTTTTTGATGTGTGAGGCATATTGGGTTTCCTCCGCGACCCATGCTGAGTTGAACGCATCAGGACTGATCACCACGATAAAGGCTCTGGATTTTTTAATTGTTTCATGGATTTGGGGGGTTAAGTCGTTTCCCCCCCGCAAATCGCTGGAATCCACCCAATTGTACAATCCCTGAGATTCCATGGCCTGGCATAATCTGGAGACAAATTCATCATCCCGGCTACTGTGAGAAATAACAATTGCTTTGTTCATGGCAGTTCCCTCTTAACTCGGCAGTGAAAAGCTGCATAAGAAAATTCAATACATAAAATCATAAAGGATGTCTTTTAACGCCTTATTATCAAAAATGCAAGAGATGGATATGGAAAAAAGTTGCGTAACTGAAATTGCATATAGATGTAGGGTGGGTGTAGCGAAGCGGAACCCACCTTTTTTTGCGGATGTTGTGGGTTCGCTTCACCCTACATTTTCGCATTTTTGTGACCGCGCAGGTCACAATTTTCTGAATTGAAAAATGGTGGGTTCCGCTTCGCTTCACCCACC
>JAOZLU010001098.1 GCA_029934695.1 Desulfobacterales bacterium
CTGGCGAGACCTTATTGAAGATCAAAGTCATGAAGTTGCTGAGGCATACCGGACCTTTCTGATGGCATGCTGGCGACAATATCGACCTGCCATACGCTCAGAAGGAATTGAAAATCCAAATAGCGTTTCATGCGGTGTTACTTTCGGCATTAGCGGACTTTCAGTTGAAATGACGGAAACTCCCAACTGGCCTTCGGATTTGACACATGATGAGGCTGAACATGCAGCCCGATACTCTCTTTGGGAGCTAAACGGGTTTCCCGATTGGTTGCCGCAATTGCATGCAAGCTTTCCCAAAATAGTCGAGAAACATCTTCTCAGAGAAATCGAATGGGAACTGACGGAATATGAAGGTGATAAGCCCTGCCACTATGTTCTCGACACATTGGTTTATCATGGAGAGTGGGTTCGGGGTAAGTTGGGAAGTTCAGTGCTTGAAATTTTGCAAGGCCATGAGCCAAAACACACAGAAACTCTGCGGAAATCGCTTAAAATTATTTTTGATTCGGAACAGGTGGATGATGATGCTTTGACGGCGATTGCTCAAAATAAAACAGGACAACCTCTATGCCGTGAGAAACACGCTGTTTGGTTTGCGGTCTGGGTGTCGCTGAACCCTCAAGAGGCTATTCCGAAATTGAAAATCTATTTGGCAGAGATAGCTGATTCCAAAAAAGCCACTGAATTCGCTATGAAATTCGTAGTCAACCTCATGGGAGGAAGACGCTCCGGCATCAAGAATATTCATGAAAATCATAAACAGACAGAGTACTTAGAAAAGTTATATCTTCTGACAGCCCAATATATCCATATTTCTGAAGATATTGATCAAGCAGGTAAAGGTGTTTATTCTCCCGGCCTCCGTGACCATGCTCAAGAAGCTCGGAGTACGCTCTTTTCAAAGCTTACAGAGATACCTGGAAAATCTACATTCTTAGCGTTGAAAAGAATCGCATCCAGAGATCCCAACGAACAAGTTCGTTCTTGGATGCGATCTCATGTTAAAGCTCGGGCAGAACAAGATGCTGATATCGGAGTGTGGAGTGTTAAAAATGTTATTGACTTTGCAATCAATCAAGAGCGTCAACCAGGTGATGCAAAACAGCTATATGAGTTATCTGTTAGCCGCTTACTCGACTTAAAAAACGAACTTGAAAATGCGGATGATAGTGTCGCAGGTACTTGGAAGCGAGAAACCGAAGAAACTAAGTTGCGAATCCTTATAGCTAAATGGTTGCGGGACCACGCTTCCGGGAAATATTCAGTTCATCAGGAGGAAGAGCAGGCCGACGCA
>JAOZLU010001099.1 GCA_029934695.1 Desulfobacterales bacterium
GCGATTTCATCATCAATAACCTTTCTTGGGAAATCTCAGCCCAAACCCTGAACTCTTATTTTCCATCACTTTCTGGTCAAAGGCGTTTGTTCATCAGCCAGTTTAAAACAACTGGAGCATCTGGCAAGTCCGGTTGAGCGATGGATCAGAGGAAATTTATAAATTTATTAGCCATTCAGATATAGAAACAAGCTGATCTTCATCAGTCAGATTGGCAGCATTGTCAAGAATACCAATGGACAATTGCTCATATATTTCTTCTGACATGGCCTTTTCTATGGCAGCACCAACAAAAAAAATTTTTGGACTTAGCTGTTTTGATGAGAAGGCATTACGAATCCGCTCTAATGCTGTGTTGGCGGTTTTCCAGTGTTCATCCGCACCTGCCGGATCAATCCCGCTTTTAAGCTCGCCAAGTGCAGCATATCGCTCATGCTTGAAACGGCAAGAATTCCTATTATTTCCGAATATCATCTCTTCCGGTGCAGCGTTGAACAGACATAAATCGACGTTTTTCTTTACGATTGGAACTGTCAAGTTGTATATCAAAGTCCTGTGTTTTCCTTGTGCTAACCAATTAAGCCCTTTTAAATGCAGCTCAATATCAGCGTCATCTTCAGAACAGTCAACCCACTTTTTTGATTTTGAATGTAACCAAGAATAGGTTTTACCATGTATTTTCAATGTTGAAATCAGCGTCCGAGTGAATTTTCTTTCTCCCAATGCGCCTGCCAGATTTCTCATTCTGCCGCCTAAGCTATCTCCCCTAGTTAAAAGAAAACGATAGATAAGCTCATCAATAAATTTTTTTCCAGCTGATTCAAGGAAATTTTCAATCAGATTTTTAATTGCTTCGGTTTTATCTTCTTCAGCCAAGTAATTTGCAGCCTTGTCAGAAACACCGGCGGCAGTCAGAATCGACGGGCGTATGTCGGAAACATTAAGCAACTGTTTGGGTTTCTTAACTTTTTTAACCAAAGACTTTAATGCCTTCGCTTCCTCGACATACGGAGTAGCCTTTCTGTTTTTTTCCAAGGCCAAAGCAACGAATCCGGCGCGCGTTTTTTCATAAGGAGTGACAAGCGATTCTCCAGAATTAAGATGATTTTTATAACCCGGATGTTTCAATTTAACCTCCGCCACACATAAACACATTTTCTCAACACTTCCCGACCATGAGAACCCATTTGCTGACTACTGTTTCCTTTTCCTTTGGGCAAAACCAATATGTTTTCAATGTTGAAGCCAATATCTTCAGCAATTTTTGAAAGGATCAGGTCCACCGAGATGCTTG
>JAOZLU010000564.1:0-1078 GCA_029934695.1 Desulfobacterales bacterium
ATAACCCTTAACCATAAATAAAAGGAGAAGGTAAGAAAATGGCCACAAACTTGTTTTTGCAATTGGACAGTATTACGGGCGGTGCCACCGATGAGAACCATCAGGATTGGATTGAGATCTTTTCATGGAGCCACAGCTTTGATCAGCCGACTGCACCTGTATCAAAATCCGGAGGTCAGGCTGCCGCGACGGAGATGTGCAATCACGCGCCGATTTCTGTAACCAAGTATCTTGATGAGGCAACGTATGCCATTCTGAGCAAGACCTGGTCCGGAAAAGTGCTTCCCAAAGGGAAAATCGAATGCTTTCGGGCTGGTGGAGAGGATAACCCTATCAAATATCTTGAGGTTGAGATGGAGGATGTTGTTGTTTCCAACTACAGCATATCTGTGGGAGAGGGCGACATGCCAATGGAGAACATCTCTCTCTCATACGGAAAGGTCACCTATAACCACATCCCGTATAAGAGAACCGGCGAGGCCAAGGGCAACCAGCCGGTTTATCACGATCTGAGATCGAATAAGGTTGGCTGATGCCTCAGATAAACGCCTCTCTTATTGATCGGCTGACAGATAAGGAACCCGAATCACGCGTGGAGCCTGTCCCCCTGCGAACGATTGACATAGAAGACTTTAAAAAATCCGTTTGCAGGGATCTGGAATGGTTGCTGAACACGCGGGCATCAGACCCGGCCTCCCTGTCTGACAAACGGGAGCTGACTGTCACAGATTACGGTGTGCCGGACTTCGGGGATTATTTTATAACCGGCAAAGACGACCA
Organism: Desulfobacterales bacterium; assembly: GCA_029934695.1. Lineage (GTDB taxonomy): Bacteria > Desulfobacterota > Desulfobacteria > Desulfobacterales > 4be13 > JAOZLU01. Next base: position 781 of record JAOZLU010000564.1, read on the forward strand.
GCAGCGTCTGGAAAAAAATCTGGAGCGGGCCATATCTGCATTTGAACCCCGGCTCCAGGGCATAAAGGTCGGAATAGGCCCGGTGGACCGGGACAGAGAAGATATTCCTTATGAAAAGAGCCTTCGGGTCATTGTCGAAGTCGTAATAAACGGACTGATCATTGCGGAAACAGACAGGGAACCCGTTGCCTTTTCAACCGTTCTTGAACCAAAGTCCGGCATCGGGAAACTTCGTGAAAGCAGGCCCGAATGACCCAAGGAAAGAAACGCCCGGTTCGGATTGACAAATCCGAACCGC
>JAOZLU010000564.1:1178-4508 GCA_029934695.1 Desulfobacterales bacterium
CCCCGGATTTGTCAATCCGGCGGAAGCATGGAAAAACGCACGGTTTGAAGCATGGAAAAACGCCCGGTTCGGATTGACAAATCCGAACCGCCTTCCCCGGATTTGTCAATCCGGGGAGCGTAATAAAGAAACTGATTATAACGGATGCGGGGAGTCCTGTGAACATGCCCGCAAACTTGAACCTGAGCCTGAATCCCGGCGTGAATATTCATTTACGGTCACGTCTGAGTTCAAGTTTAAGTTCAAATCCAAGTTTAAAGGCTCACATCCGTTATAATCAGTAAAGAAACAAACAGAAACCACCGAACCACTTACATAAAATTATGAGCAAAGAGAGCAAAGACCGACTGCTTGAGCATTATCAAAGAGAACTGACCTATCTTCGCCGTATGGGAACCGAATTTGCAAAGCAGTATCCGAAAGTGGCGGGCAGGCTGGAACTCGGCGTTGACGGCAGCCCGGACCCGCATATTGAACGTCTGCTTGAATCATTTGCCTTCCTTACCGCCAGAATACAATACAACCTTGAAAGCGAATTTCCCCTGCTTTCAACCGCGCTCTTAGGTGCGTTGTATCCCCAGTTTCTCAGCCCGGTCCCTCCCATGACCGTGGCCCGATTCGAACTCGACCCCGACCAGGTGAAACTCACATCCGCACATGTAATTCCCAAGCATACGCCCCTGAAAACAAAACAGGGGGAATGCAAATTCAGAACCTGCTATCCGGTTGAACTCTTACCCGTGGAGGTGACAAAAGCCGAATTCATATCACCGGATAAATTTGACTTCATCAGCGGAGGCGTGTCCACAGTTCTGCGCCTGAGAATCCAAGGGGCCGCCCCCCTTTCAGAACTGGCGATTTCGCACCTGAGGTTTTACCTTAACGGAGATCAGACCCTCGTCAACACGCTGTATGAGCTTCTTTTCAGCAATGTGAATCATATCCGCATTCTATCAAAAGAGAGCGGTGCCCCGGGTTCAAAGCTTCCTAAAGAAGCGATCCTGCCGGTGGGATTCGGCAAAGATGAGGATGTGCTTCCTTATCCTGACAACGCCCACCCCGGATATCGCCTGCTCCATGAATATTTCACCTTCCCGGAAAAATTTCTCTTTTTTGATCTTGATTTCCAGGCACAGGGAGGCGAACATTCCGAACCGTTTCCTCCTGAGGCCGATTATTTTGACATCCTGATCATGATGGATCAGACACCCAAAAGCCGACTGACCATTGACAAAAACACCTTCTGTCTGAGCTGCACCCCGATCATCAATCTCTTTCATAAGACCACTGAGCCGATCCGGGTTGATGAAAGACATGTGGAATATCTCCTGACACCTGATCAGCGGCGGGAGAAGTTCACTGAAATCCATTCGATTCTCTCTGTCTCCTCCACCTCTGACACCGATGATGAAACAGGGAACATTGAGCCATTTTTCTCCTTCAGTCACCGGATGGGAAAACAGGAAGCCAACAAAAAACTCGCATTCTGGCAGGCCCGGCGCGAACATACAGGCAGAAAGGATATTCCCGGAACGCAGATGTTCCTTTCCTTTGTTGACCTTGATTTCGATTCTGCTGTTCCGCCTGCAAAAACAGTCTTTGCCCACACCCTCTGCACAAACAGGAACCTGGCAGCGGAAATGCCCATCGGCGCTTATCTTCAGATTGAGAAGGCCGCGCCCATTTCAGATATCTTCACGCTCACAAAACCGACGCAACGAATTGATCCGCCCTTGGAAGGCAAAGCACTCTGGCGGCTCATCTCACATCTTTCGCTCAACTATCTCTCCTTGGACAATTCAGAAGAGGTGCGGGAATTAGAGTCGATATCAGAAGAGATACGAAAACTGCAATCCACGGATGAGAGACGAAAAGAGTTGGAGAAGAAACAGGAAAAATTGCAGGCAAAATCAGATGACAGGCTGAAAGCACTGCATGAGATATTAAGGCTTTACGATATTTCCGAGCATGGAGATGCTGCCCGGCAGATTGAGGGCATCCGGGAGATGTCATGCAGAAAAGTCGTCCGGCGGATCGGAACTGAGGCATGGAGAGGATTTTGCAGGGGGACCGAAATCACCCTGACTTATGATGAAAGCGAATATGTGGGAGGAAGCGCATTTTTATTCGCGTCTGTGCTGAACAACTTTTTTTCGCTTTACACATCGGTAAATTCTTTTACCCGGCTGGTGATAAAAAGCAAACAACGCAAGGGAGACTGGAAAAAATGGCCGCATCAGGCTGGGGAACAAATCGTCCTTTAGAAGAACTGCTCTTTGAAGAGGGGTATCGGTTTGAGTTTTATCAGGCTGTCCGTCTGATTGAAAGGCTTCATGAAAGATTTGCTTCCGATGAAGAGAAATGTGTTTCAGCTGCTGAAGGAAGTGAACCGAACAAGGAAGCTGTCCGTTTTAAATCAAATGCTGATTTTAATTTCCCGGCCGGCGAAATCCGTGAAATCAGAAAAGCGGCATCTGAGCACCCCTCTGAAATGACTGTCAATTTTATGGGGCTTGCCGGCCATCTCGGGCCGCTGCCCGCGCCTTACACGGAACTGATTCGTGATCGGGTCAGGGAAAGGGATACCGCGCTGAGAGATTTTCTGGATATCTTCAACCACCGGCTAATCTCCCTGATGTATCGGGTTCGGAAGGTCTATCGGATCGGGTTTGATCTGCATTCGCCTGAAAAAAGCCGGTTTTCCGGTTATCTCTTCTCCCTCATGGGTCTGGGCACAAAGGGGCTCAGAGGCAGAATGAAGGTCAGGGACCGTGCGCTCCTGTCTTATGCGGAGCTTATGGCCCAGCAGCCCCGGTCCATGGCCGGCCTTGAAGCGATTTTGTCAGGCTATTTCAATGTCAGGGTCAAAGGGAACCAGTTGTGCGGTCAGTGGTATGATATTGATGAAGACCAACTGAGCCGAATCGGAAGCTCCGGTCAGAACAGAGGACTCGGCATTGATATGGTGATCGGCACGCGGATCTGGGATCAGCAGGGAAAATTTGAGATTGAGATCGGGCCGATCACTTATGAGCAGTTGTATGATTTTCTGCCGAATGTGGGGACCGCTTATGAAGCCCTTTGCGAACTGACCCGGTTTTATGTGAACGGGGAATTTGAATTTGATTTTCTGCTGATTGTAGAGAAAGGTGAGGATATTGAACCGAGACTGGGAAGGCCGAAAGGGCCGATACTGGGGCGGACATCGTGGCTGAGGCGCGTGAAGGATGACGCGGAATATGAGCGGGTGAGGCTTTCCGGAAGGTCGGGTTGAAACAATCGTGCTTTTTCAGTAGCCGTAAAACACCAGCACGGTCAGAGGCCCGCAGG
>JAOZLU010001100.1 GCA_029934695.1 Desulfobacterales bacterium
CGGAATCCGCAACCCACCTTGACAAACACATAAACGAAATCATTGAACATATTTGAATTCACAGAGGAGGATAAAAATGAGAAAATTCGTTTTGCCATGTTTTGCGGTTGTCTTTCTTATGACAGCCTGCGTCTCACAGACAGAGGTCCGGAAAGATTCTGAGAATACCACAGCGGTCCATGCAAAACACGATCAGAAGGTTGCCCATGAAATTACCCGGGAGAGTGTCCGGAGCGATTCTCCCGCGGATATCTCCGAAACCAGCCATAAAACTATCGTTGAGACGAAAATAGAACAGCCCTCGCTTGCAAGCTTGGACGCGGGCACTTTGACAGACAGCTTGGAGCGTGATCTCAGCCAGGCAGTGGAAACCTCCCGGACAGCAATGGTTTTCCGGGAAAAAAATCTGCTGGTTGTCACTTTGAGCGGAGATGCTGTTTTTAACATGAATTCGGCGACTGTAAAAACTGCCGCGGGATCAGAAATCCACAGCATTGCAAATGTTATTGCCCAGCATCCCAACTCATTTGTCAGGGTAGAGGGACATACAGACAGCAGAGGCTCTGAATTTAATAATATGCTCCTGTCAAAAGATCGCGCTGAAGCTGTAAAAAACTTACTGATCCAGCGCGGCGTGGACGCTTCTCGGATAGAAATCATTCCTTTCGGAGAATCAAAGCCACTGATTTCCAATCAAACTGAGGCAGGACGCCGGAAAAACCGCAGAGTTGAGATCAAAATAGCGACTTCAGACAGCTAATCAGGATAACAGGTTAATTCATCACAAAATACTTATTTTTCTGCGCCCCGCATACACCAGGATATTACAGAACTGGTGAAAGCGGGGCGGTTCCGAGAAGACCTCTCCTGCCGCCTTCTCATCATTACAGATACAGCTTTCACCAAAAAGATTGTCCGGAGTGCAAAAATTAAGCGAAGCGATTTTTTGCACAACACACCAAAAAGATTGTCCGGAGTGCAAAAATTAAGCGAAGCGATTTTTTGCACAACACACCAAAAAGATTGTCCGGAGTGCAAAAATTAAGCGAAGCGATTTTTTGCACAACACACCAAAAAGATTGTCCGGAGTGCAAAAATTAAGCGAAGCGATTTTTTGCACAACACACCAAAAAGATTGTCCGGAGTGCAAAAATTAAGCGAAGCGATTTTTTGCACAACACACCAAAAAGATTGTCCGGAGTGCAAAAATTAAGCGAAGCGATTTTTTGCACAACACACCAAAAAGATTGTCCGGAGTGCAAAAATTAAGCGAAGCGATTTTTTGCACA
>JAOZLU010000565.1 GCA_029934695.1 Desulfobacterales bacterium
CGGTATATGGGCTGATTTTCTTAAAAAATCCCATTGAACTGAACCAGTGCCGAAAATTTACGGCAGGCACTTAATCGGATTTGTTCATAAGAAACGACCCATAATGCCGTTTAAACCGTGTTGAGGCATATTTCTCCATTTTCCAGTCCGGCACCCTGCACACTGAGCAGGCTGAGCTGAACCATTTGTTTCTCAGCCAGCGCGCGGCCCGGCTGTTGCGTGAATTCCGGATGGTGAAAGTTTCATTGCAATGGGTGGTGATAATGGCCATATCGCCCCGTTTGTCAACCGATCGGATGCCGTGGAGCACACCTTTGCGCGAGGGCCAGATTCTGATTTTGTCAATCAGCCGGAAAAGCTCAGTACGTTTTCTGTAGAATCTTTTGATATTGGCGCTGTTATCTGTTTTTTTCATATTCAGAGATTTCCTTATCGTGCGACAGCATCTGCCAGCATACAGGCCACGCCGATCTGAAGCGGATCGTGCAGCAGGTGTCTGCCTAATTTTTCGGCGGCTTGCGGTGTCACCCCGCAAGGCATTCCCGGAGCCGCGACAAATGTTCTGGCGGAAACAGCATCCGCGGTGATGATATTTTTCGCAGGCGCGGCATCAAATAATAAATGGTAATGTTTCAAGGCAAAGGGCAGATCCGTCTCAATCCTGACATTGCCCTTCATAAGCGTGGTCAGTTCCTGTGACTGGGCGGTTGACACATCATACACTGCCACTTCAGCTCCCCGGGTCAGCAGTGTTCTGACAGCCGCCCGTCCCACTGCTCCGCATCCGATCACCAGAACCCTGCGGTCTTTCAGACCGCCGACCATAAGTTCCAGACCGGCAGCGAACCCTCTGGCCGTCATTTCCCCATTGTCCGACACGCGCCTGGTGTGAAGGTTGACAGCCGCGAACTGCCTGTCATCCGCCATAAAAATGATGTCCGCATTTCTACGAAAAGCATCAGCCAGCCCTCTGACATCCCCGCGTTCAGTCACAAAAGCTGCAAATCCCATATAATCGGCAATTTGCGCCACTGTATGAGCAAATTCGCTTATAACGCCGTGCCCGCAGGAGAACGGGACAACACTGACCTTCATCCTGTCTGCCCGGGACAGATAATACTCTTTTCTGATTCCCAGGGCATGACAGGCGACGCCTTTCAATGTCTGCCCGGTCTGCCGCGTCAGCTGGGCATCGTACTGAGGCAGACGCTTGGCGATATCCGCAATATCATCTATTCTTAGACGGGTCATAATCAAAAGTCTCCGGCACAGGGTCTGTGTATCTGTCACAGCCGCAATGCCTCATAATGGCACTGATGGTTTCGGCCTTTCTGATGTGAGCATCGGCCATATTTTTCTCTGAGAAAATAAGTGTGGCCACCCAGTTGTCACGTCCGGGTTTGTAACTGGTGACAGCCTCATCCGCACCGAAAAAACCGGAACGGACACACAGAGGACCGGAACCGCTCATGATATGTTCTCCCGCAACTTCGATTCTTCCCCCGGACACGCGGATATGTTCATAAATGACCGCCCGCGGCTTTTCAGGGAGAATCGGAGCTGTTCCGATTCCGGGGCTGACAAACAGCTCACCCCAAATTTTCACCAGGTTGACACCCGTTGACCAGTAAACTGCGGTCGGTGTCTGGCTCGGGAGCCGGGCATCAATTTCAAGCAATTTCAGCACATCTCCGTCCAGAATGACCTCGACATCTGCCAGTCCTTTCAAACTCAGCGCTTCCGCGATAATGACGGACATCCTTTCAAATTCCCGGACAAGTTTCCGGTTCAGTCCCGCCGGAGCCAGAACCCGTTTGCAGTCAAAACCTGCGTCTGTCTCCAATTTTGTCACCTGGCCGACATTATAATGTCCCGGAAAACCGAAAACCTCCAGAGAATAGGAGGGCCCCTGCAAAAATTCCTGTATGACGTATCTGGTTTCATTCTCAATATAAGGAAGCAGGGCCTTTTTATCGGGGATGACACGAACATCTCTGCTCCCGCTGGCACGGTCCGGTTTGACAATAACCGGGAAGCCGCACACCGGCCAGACTGCCGGTGCAGGCAGATTCAGGCGGGTGAAAAGGCGGTCTGAACGAATTTTGGAAGCAGTGACGGCATACGCGTCAGCATCAAACGCCAGCGGAATCCCGGTGATGTCAGCGCATTTTTTCAATATGCTCAGAGTGTCACGATTTTCCAGAGCCGGCAGAATCAGATCGGCTTGGCCCAGTATCCGTGATGTTTCCTTTGCCGAGACAGCATTAAAAGGGATAAAGCGGTCACAAAGACCTGAAGCCGGTGCGTCTGCATAGCGGTCAGCCAGCAGGACATCCCAGCCGGCTTTGCGCGCCAGATAGGCTGCTTCCGCACCCTGAAGTTTGCCTCCGATAATTGCGACTAACATACGCTGTCCTGAAGCTTCTGATGAAATTCACTTTGAGAGCGGCGTGTTTCAATCCACCGCATATAATCTTTGGCTGAAGCAACTTCCAATGCACAGTGTTCAAGGACAGGCGCAATACTTCGCGGCATACGCTGTGCGCTGTCAGTATCCGCTGTCACAACACCGGTAAATCCTTTTCCCGGAGGTATCAGAGAGGTAATCACGTTGGCACCTGCCCGCAGACGCTGGCGAAGTCCGTCCGGACCGTCCACATCCGATGATGCCGGAATCATGGCACCCGGAAAAATCAGCCGCATCACAGCTATCGTTACAGGTTCACTCAGATCATCCGCTTTTAAATCATCTGACATGGGAATTCCGTTTTGCGGTCTGAATGACATTATCCGCACCTGATCAGCTTTCAGAGAGCGCATCATCTCCAGAGAATGCAGGATATCATCAGCAGTCTCGCCAACCCCTGTGAGGATGCCCTCCTCAATCAGGAGACCCGCGTTCTGAGCGTATTTTTTGGCTTGCCAACGCTCGTCATAACTCTGCCCGATCCTTAACCGCTCAAAAAGCGGTCGGTGATGCGTCTCCTGATAACAGGCATACCAGTCGGCCCCGGCTTCTGCAAGGCGTTTCAGCATATCAGACGATATTACGCCGGGGGACACCATGATGGGCAGTCCTGTTTCGGTTTTGATCTTATGCACAAGATTTTCAAGTCTTACGGAGCCATTGCTGTTCATTTGCAGAAAATCAGGGTCTTCTCCCATGGTCAGATCAATCAGATGAACTCCGGCATCGGCCATTCGGCGCGCCGCTTCAATAATCTCAGAATCGGTCTTACGATATCTTTCAAGGCTGAAATTCGCTTTTCGGAATTGGCAAAACCGGCAGTTGTTGCGGCAGAATGTGCTGAAATAGAGAAATCCGTAAAGAAACACCTTATTCCCGAAATGCCGGCCACGGATTTGCCGTGCGGTTCTGAATAACCGGCTGACAGCTTTGCCCTCACGCAATCCCAGCAGATGACGGATTTCGTCAGGGCTGAGTTTTTGGCCATGAAGGGCGTTTTGTAAGACAGCATCTGATCCGGAATTTATCATTTTATTATTCCTGTTTCCCGCTGGTTTTTTGCATTTCAAATCCGGAGTGCAAAAATTAAGCGAAGCGATTTTTTGCATTTCAAATCCGGCAGTTGTTTCGGATTTGCCAATCCGAAACGAGCGCGGGCCAATCCGAAACGAGCGCGGGCCTTTCCCTTTATTATCCGTCACCAGTATTAAATCCTGAGCCGGATGCCATCCAGATAAGACAGGCTTCGGCGCCATTTCCCAATCGAGTCACTGCCTTGTGACGCCATGATCAGGCGTTCCAGCCCGAACCCCAGACCGACCCAGGCGTCTGTGATTCCCCAGGCGCTGTCCAGCGGGTGCGGTCCCATGGCGCAGGAGGCTGCTTCCAAATTGTCCGTTCCGCAGACGATATCAAATGTATTCCCATAAACTTCGGATGATTCTGTCACTGACGCATAATTTTCAATCCCGGCCGCCGTCATTACGATCTCAGCCAATTCTTGCAGACGCGCTTTGCGATTTTCCAAAGGCAGCCTCATTTCAACCAGATTCAGCATGGTAAATTCGCTGGCATGCAGTGCTCCGTCGGATTCTTTGCGAAAACAGGAGCCTACTTCAAACAGCCTGACCGGTTCTTTGAATACGCGCCCCAGTTCCCGCATCAGTTTATATAAATTGGGTGCCAGCATGGGGCGCAGACATCGTTGGGAGTCAACCCAATAGATTTGACGGTTAAGTGGGTGGCTTTTACTGACGGACATCCTTTCAAGATCAGTCTGGGAAATGATGGCAGGTGTTGTGACCTGTGCGAAACCATGCCGGTTCAGAGTTTTTATCAGAAGGCTTTCCAAAACACATACCCGGGGGCGAAGCCGGTCTGTCAGAAACGTGGCAAGACGCTCCCTTTCCTGACGCACCAGCTGTTTTTCAATATCCTGAAACGCCCGGTTTCGCTGACTGGCCGTTTCAAACTGATCTTTCAGCGTATTCGGGGGCGCATTGAGCGTTTTCAGGCGATG
>JAOZLU010001101.1 GCA_029934695.1 Desulfobacterales bacterium
TTTGTTTTTTGTTTTTTGTTTTTTGTTTTTTGTTTTTTTATTTTTTTGTCTGCTGATAAAGATGCTGCAACTCACTGAGCGTTCTTTCATAAGGGAAATTTTCGGCTGTTTTCCGGGCACTGACTGACATTATGCGGCGTTGGTCTGTGTCATAAAGCTTGGTCAGATAATCTGCCAACTCTGTTGCTGAGTCAGGTCTGCTGAGAATAAATCCTTCTTTTCCTTGGGTCATGATCTCAGCCGCACCACATTGGGCAGTGGTAATGACTGGCAGACCCGAGGCCATCGCCTCAAGCACCACAGTCGGAAACGGATCATACAATGTGGGAAATGCAAAAATATCTGCGCCTGCGTAAAAGCGCATGACATCTTTATGAGGCCCCCGGAACGTGATCCGTGATTGAAGTCCCAACTTCCGGATAAGTTTCTGATAAGGATGCGTGTTTCCCTTTCCCACAACCCACAGCCTGACATCACCTCCGGCCATTGCCATCCCTTTAACCAGCGTTGACAGGCCCTTTCTCTCAAATCCGGACCCGACAAAAAGCACGACCGGGGTTTTATCGTCAATCCCACATTCAAGACGAAGTGAATTCCCGATGGCCAGTTTGTTTTTGGGGTGAAACCGATTCAGGTCAACCCCGTTGTAAATCGTATGAATTTTTTCATCAGGAATCCGAAATCTTGCAGTGATCTCATGGCGGACCATATTCGAGTTGACAATCACCGCCTGCAAATCAGGGGACTCGAAAAGTCGCCGTTCCAGCCACAGGAGATATCGGTGAAACGGATTCATCCGCACTGAGAGGCGTTTCAGGAATCCCTGATGATCTGCCCGAATTTTCAGCCATCTGTCATGGACACCATCCCCGGCCCGATATATCTGCTGGCAAAGGGTCCGCTCATTGGACTGGACAAGATCAAATCTCTCCTTTCGGACAGCCCGTCCCACCAGAAAAACAAAACTGGCATGACGAAGCAGGGAAGGAAACCGTGGCCCGCGGATACGATGAAGACGGATATTTGTATTGCCGGATTCAATCCACTGACGGGCAAAGAGATGCACATCATCGCCGCGTTCTGCCAGCAAATCCGCCAAGGTCTGGGTGAAGCGTTCCGCACCGCCGTAGGGATCGTATTTGTCTCGTATGAAAGCAATTTTCATTTTTTCAAGTTTCTCAAACATCCAACATCGAACATCGAACATCCAACATCGAACATCAAACATCCAACATTCAACATCAAACATCAAACATCGAACATCAAACATCCAACATCGAACATCCAA
>JAOZLU010000566.1 GCA_029934695.1 Desulfobacterales bacterium
TGTCTCCGATGCCGTCGGCATCTGAGTCGTACTGTTCATCCGGGTTTTCAGGGAAGGCATCTTTCTTATCCGGGACACCGTCGTTGTCCGAATCCAGCCAGTCATCATCCGGGGTATCCCAGCAGTCTCCCATGCCGTCATGGTCGGTATCTCCCACACAGATTTTACTTGTCTTGGGGGCAGAGAGATTTCCTTCTTTATCCTCAATATAGAGGGTGATGAGGTATTCGCCGTTATCTGGAAAATCGGCGTAAAAGACTTTGTGCTCATACCTGTGCTCTGCGTTTTTATACACCAGCCCGGTTTTGTTGTCCAGCTTTGTTATGCAGCAACCTGGCTCACTTTCATCCGGGTTTGCTACATCAATCACCGCCCAGACTTTGGAAATGCGGTCGGTCTCCGTGACAGTCTTTGCCCAGATCGTCGCGACAGGTTTGCTGTCACTCAATGTCTGGTTTGGGGATACACCGCTGATCAGCGGATCATTATCGGCCCGCATGATTCCGGCACCGATAAAATACTTTCTGGCAAGCCTGCCGTCATTATCACCATCCTCATACTTGTTTTTCCCGTTGCCATTATCATCTATCTGAGGATTCTGTTCGCATGTAAATTTGATAGAATCCTTTGCAATGGTGAAGGATTTATAAACATTGTTCCCGTCAGACACAGCGGCCCAAAAATATTTGGAAAAAGAAATTTTTCCGTCGGGAATAAAATGTACCGACTGATTTTTGCCGGTACTCCCAATCAGAATCCGTTCTTTTTCCTTTCCTGCTGGCGGTGTCAGATGACGCAGAAAATTCCATGAATGGCAGGAATCATAGACAACCGTAATTTTGCCAGGAATCTGCGCCTGTAACTCGTCAAGCCACACGTCCAATTGTTCGGGTAAAAGAATTTCTGTCCCATTGATATGAAGAATGCTGACATCACCTCCCATGACATCACCTTCTCCCGCCATATACAATACCAAGTCCTGAGCATCGGCTGCCCAACTGGTGAGCGCTGTTTCCAAATTGTTCAAATCCGGGGCTTTCACACCAGATGAAAGGGTATCAGGACTCATAAAGTAGATATCTTCTTCTTCATATCCCTGATTATTGATCAGCACACTGTACGCGAATTGACCGAGTTGTGCCAGCATGGGCTTTATGCTACCTGTCATAGTATCAGTGACCAGAATAATCGCTTTTCGCATTGACGCTGATTGAACCTCAACTGTGGTCAGTTTCGGAGGCGATGTGTTTCCCGCGTTGTCTTTTGCATAAATAGCAATCAGATATGTGCCGTTTACATCGAATCTGTCATAGCTTGCTTCATAGCGGTCATTTCCCACAGGTATCAGATCAACAACAGGCAGATTAGCCACCGGATCGCCTGTAGGAACATAATCCGGCGGTCTGATAACCGCCCACACGCGGGCAATGCCGTCCGCGTCCGTTGCTTCAGCATATAGGGATGCTGTTGTTGTTCCTCCGTCAAGCTTCTGCTCCAGTGACACACTCGCTATAATCGGCACGTCTCCGGAGACAATCGTATGATTGCCGATATAGGTATTCCGGGCCAGTTCGCCGTCCTCAGAAGGGTCCGTTGCATCATCTTCATAAACCCCGTCCGCATTATCATCCATAAGCGGATGCTGGGTTTCGATTGTGTATTCTGTGGCATCCCGTGCTGTGACAAACGCATCTTCAACATTCTCGCCATTGAAAATCTGTGTCCAGAAATAACTTGAGAAAGAGACCGATCCTTCAGCCACAAACCATGCGGACTCTTCGGAAGACGCACTGGTGATGAGGATTCTCTCCTTTCCTGCCGGAGGTGTCATAACAGGCAGAAAACTCCCGGAATGGCAGGCTTCATAGATCAGGATGACTCTGCCTGGGAGGTTGTCCAGCCATCCGTCCAGATCCGATGCGCTTACCGTGTTTTCCTCATCTATGAAAAACTTGCCATCTCCGCCATGATCCACAAGATACAATACTGCATCATCTGCATCTGAGGCCCATTGAATGGCACTTTTGAGATTATCAGCCGTAGCGTTCGCATCCACATCCGGTTCACCGTTCCCATTCAGATCAAGACGGGTGTTTGAACTCAGATAACAGATCGTGTCTGCGGTGAATCCCTGATAAATTAAAGACCTGTACGCAAAGTTTGCCGACATCTCGGTTTCCTCCCAGATGCTGTTCCCGACATACGGTCCGCCTCCTGCTACGATGATCGCCTTCATCTTATGCTCCGCGTCCAGCCCTTTCCTGAACACCTGAAGCCGATGATTTCCGGTATCAGCGACATAAATTCTTCCGTTTTCATCCACATCAATTCCACCCGGAAATGTCACCTGTCCGATTTCATGCCCTGGTTCGCTGATTTGGCTCACGAATGTTGCTTTATCATCTTCCAAGAAGAACTTCCAGATGCGGTAGTTGTACTCGCCGGTTGAAACATAGAGATATTCCTTTCCGTCATCAGGATCGTACTGGATAGTCAGGCCCGCATACTCAATGGCCGGCCCTGTTATCTCAGACTCTGCGGAAAGTTCGATCTTCCAGTCTTGGACACGGGTCCCCTCTCTCGTGAACTTCTGGACACAGTTGCAGTCCTGGTTCACTGAATAGACATCCCCGTCTTGGTCAACCGCGACTCTGACAGGCGACTGGGCTTCCCAGTACCTTACCGGTGTTCCGTCCAATTTGAACTTATGAATTCGGTTTCCACCCAGATCTGCCACATAGACATACTCTTCCCCATCAGCATCTTCACTGACGAAAATTCCGACAGGCAATAACAATTTATCAGTTCCGATCAGCAGTTCACCGGTTTTGATGGCATCTTCTCCCCATTTGTCCACAAAACTTCCATTGAGATCAAATTTCTGGATACGGGCGTTCAGGGTATCTGCCACATAGACATATCCCTCGCTGTCAACCGCGACATCAGCGGGAAATTCAAATTGTCCGTCTCCAGTACCTTCACCTCCCCAACTATAGCGAAATCTTCCGTCACTTCGCGTGAACACCTGAATACGATGATTCCCCGAATCCGCAACATAGATCAGATCCTCACCTTCATCCTTATACACCGCTACGCCGAGGGGGGACTGGAATGTCCCGTCTTTATCATTTACGCCGGTCCACTTGCCAATAAATGTTCCCTTAGAATCAAACTTCTGAATCCGCTGATTCCCGGTATCTGCCAGATAGAGAAAGCCGTTAGCGTCAATGGCAATGTCCCTGGGCGTTTTGAATTTACCGTCTTCAATGCCGTTCGGCAGATAGCGTACCAGATCCTTCAAAGCCTGAAAGTTCATTCTGTAAGTTTTAATCACTTCCAGATAGGTGTCAATCAGATCGTCAACCCGTTGTTCCAGAGCATTTCTTCCGGATTCTCCTCCCCATTTTGCCACAAACTGGGCAGACTCCCCCTTCAAATCAAACTTGTGAACCGAGTCATTTCCTTCATTGACAACATAAATAAAGTCATCCTTGTCAATTGCGATGCCGTTGGGTCCATCAAGAGGGCCGCCTTCATCCTCTCCGCTGCCACACCATTTGGAAAGAAACTCGCCGTTTGGTGTGAACTTCTGAACACAATTGATCTTTGAATCAGCCACATAGACAGATCCTTCAGTATCAAAAGCAATTCCCCGGGGACTGAGAAAGTCGCTGCCTTCGCATTTTTCAGGGATTTCAGCGTTGCATTTGCTCCCCCATTTGCTTATGAAATCTCCGTTTGATGTGAATTTCTGAATCCGATAGTTGCGTGAATCAGACACATAGATGAATCCGTCCTTGTCCACAGCTATTCTTGTGGGATAGCGAAATTTCCCGTCCTCATGTCCTTCACCTCCCCATGCTATGTTCAGAAATTTTCCGTCCAGTGTGAATTTCTGAACCCGGTTGTTAAACTTTTCCACGACATAAAGCCAGCCGTTTTTATTATCAATCGCGACCTGACAAGGGGTATCGAACTTCCCCTCTTCTTTGCCGTAACTTCCCCAACGGGTCACCAGATGACCGTCTGAGGTGAATTTGCGGATACAATGGCTGTACGCGTCCGCAATGTAAACAAATCCATCTCTGTCCACAGTGATCCCCTCTGCATCACCAAAATACCACGGCTGATGCAGGGTGGGAAATAACCGCTCAAATTTGTAGATTTCTTCGCCTGAAGCCAAAATGGGCGAAAAAATCATGGCGATGCAAACGCCAATGGTTATTCCCAAACCAAACAACTTCCTTCCTCTTGCCTCCATTTCTGTTTCCTCCTTTTTTAATGTGGTTTAATATGATTTTGAATCGCAGATTAATGCATTAACACGGATTTCACAGGTTTTTCATCAGGGGAATTTGTGCAATCTGGTGAATCTGCGGTTCGGCTTCCTTTTTTGAGACTTCATTCATCGTTCATATTTTAGATTATTCTGATCCTTTGTAGCTTCATTTCTTGTTTTATCCTTATCAATGCACTTCC
>JAOZLU010000567.1 GCA_029934695.1 Desulfobacterales bacterium
TTGGAAGCTGCCTTCAGGCTGCTTTAGCTGTCAGCCGGGGGATTGATCCCCCGGCCTTGTCTGGCATCCAGCTTTTATTTCAGAAATCAACGATCATATTTTGGCCGCCTTCAACCTCTGCTGACAGGTTGTCATCATCCCGCACAACAGTGTAAGTTCCCGGGAACAATTCAATGGCTTTCTCTCCATAAGCATGTATCAGTTTATTCCCATCTGCGTCATAAATATCATAATAACTGCTTCCCGTTCCTGATATTGTCAGCACCCCTGATGGCAGAGCCGAGATTTCCCCGGCTTGAACAATTGCGGTCGCATGGGTGTCATTCAAGGATACAGTATAAATCCCGGGAAAAACTTCAACTTCCTTATTGGTATAGGCATAGCCCAAGTCATTCCATGCGTCACGCACATAAAATCTGATATTTCCGGAGGTTGAGATGCTTGACACGCTCACTGTTCCCGACTCCAGAACGGTCTTTTTCCCGGGCTGAACGGTTGCAGTCGCCTGGGTGTCATTCAGGGATACAGTGTAACTTCCAGGGAAAAGTTCAACCTCCTTATTGGTATAAGCATCGCCCAAGTCATTCCATGCGTCATCATGCACATAAAATCTGGCATTTCCGGTGATGGATATGCTTGACACGCTCACTGTTCCCGACTCCAGAACGGTCTTTTCCCCGGGCTGAACGGTTGCGGTTGTCCGGGTGTCGTTCAGAGATACTTTATAAGTTCCGGGAAAAAGTTCAACTTCCTTATTGGTGTAGGCATAGTCCAAGTCACTCCATGCGTCATCATACACATAAAATCTGGCATTTCCGGTGGTGGATATGCTTGAAACGCTCACTGTTCCTGCTTCCACTACGGTCTTTTCCCCGGGCTGAACAGTTGCGGTCGCCTGGGTGTCATTCAGGGATACAGTATAAGTTCCGGAAAAAAGTTCAACTTCCTTATTGGTGATGGCATGATCCAACTCATTCCGTGCGTCATCATACACATAAAACAGGGTATTTCCGCTTGTTGAGAGGCTTGACACACTCAGAGTCCCTGAAACCAGGAGGGTTTCTTCTCCGGCCTGAATGCTTGCGGTCTGTGTGGTATCATTCAAGGATACAATATAACTGCTTGGAAACAATTCTGTTTCACGGTTGACATAAGTGGAGTCCAACTGCCTTCCCTCTGAGTCATAGACATAATACAGGGTGGATGCCGGCGTGGTTCCTGATACGATGAGCCTCCCTGCCTCCAGCGTCACTTTTTCACTGCCCTGAACGGTTGCGGTCTGCCGGGTGTCATTCAGAGATACTGTATAAGTGCCTGCAAATACTTCAATCACTTTGTTGGTATCTGTATAATCCAACTGGGTTCCTGCGGTGTCATAGACATAAAAATCATCTGTCCCTGTCCCGGATACGCTGATGCTTCCGGCAGTGAGAACCGTTTTCTGACCGCTCTCAACCGTTGCCGGATGAACAGTTTTGTTCACGGATACAGTGTAATCACCTGAAAACACCTCGATTTCTTTATTGATATCCGTATAATCCAATTGCTTTCCAAAAGTGTCATGGATGTAAAAATCATCTGCCCCTGTTCCTGAGACGCTGACAGTTCCGGCTGTCAAAATCGTCTTTTCCCCGGCCTTAACCGTTGCGGTTTCCGTTGTGTCGTTTATGGATGCAATATAATCCCCTGGAAACAAGTTTATATCCTGGTTGGTCTTCGCATAAGCGAGGGAATCTCCGCTCAGATCATCATTGTAAACATAAAACAAGTCCTGTCCCGTGCCGGATACGATCACACTTCCTGGCACCGGAACTGACTTTTCCCCGGCCTCAACGGCCACAGATTGCCTGGAGTTATTCAGGCCAAGGACATAAATATCCGGGAACAGTTCGATTTCCTCATTAAGTTTCGCATAAGCCAGGTAATCTCCGGTCCCTGTTTCATCATACACATAATACTTGTCATCTCCGATCCCGGCAACACTCACAACACCGGCTGTCAGGATTTCCTTCTTTCCAGCCTGAACAGTGACGGTCTGCACGGATTCATTCAAAAACACAGTGTAATCACCGGGACTCAGCATTATATCCTCATTGGTTTCAGCCGAAGCCATAAGGGTTCCGGTTCCTGTTGAATCAAAGACTTCGTAGGTGTCCTCGCCGGTCCCGGATACGCTGATGACACCTGTCTCCATATTCGGATGCGAGATATCCTCCTGAATCCCGGCAGCCACTTGCAACGCACGAATGGCTTCTTCCAATCCGATCTTGCCGTCCTCTCTGATATCCCATTTCTTCCTTTCACTGGCCACCGCGTCATCCAATTGCTCTTGGGTAAAACAATCCGCATGGACGATGCTGTTAAAAGCGAAGAGTACCATAAACACAATAATCGCTGTGAGCCAACAACTGTTTAGCCCTAATCTGAATTTTACCAATTTCACCTCCTGTTAATATTTACCGTTATGATGTTTGTGATGTGATAGCCATATCGCCTCGGAATCAGTTCCGAGGCTGATAGCGAAAAACGAGCTATCGGCTATCGTGATAACGTGGCAGCATCGCCTCGGCATCAATGCCGAGGCTGAAAGCTGAAGCAGGCTGAAGCCAGCTATTATGTCAGCTTTCGGCCTGGGGATTTATCCCTCGGCTTTCAGCTTATCCTGTCAATCCCCGGCTCCACGAGAATATCTGGCGCAAATCTTACCAAACCAGCCAATCACATCTTTCAGGGCATAGACCAGCGAGTTGACTGTATCCGTGGTAGCGTCTTCCGTGTTCGGATGAGAACCGTAATCACTGGTAATGGTTTTGATGCTGAAACAGAAGTTTCGGACAATACTGTTGATATGCCCATTGTTTGATAGCCAGTCTATGGTTGTCTTTCCTAAAATAACATTACCTCTGTCAACGCATCTTCCTTTCATACCCGGGATTCTCTCTGAACATTCTTCCAAAATCTGCTGGTAAATGTTCCTCGTTTCTTTGAGATTATCCCCGATTCTCCGTTTATCATCCCTCTCCTCAAGAATTTTCAGAAAACTGTCCTCCGCCTTATCACCGATATTTTTCCGCAGGATGTTCAGATAATGTCTGTTTTCATTCTGGAGATTCAGAATCGGCACATTTTCAATGATTTTTTGCAACTCGGCCTCATTGCCCTTCTCAAAGAAGTTCTTTTCGCTGAATTTGCCGAAATCAATGAGTGTGCTGATGTCGTCATGACCGCGGATGGGGTCGGAGTGGATGGAATTGCCGGTCAGGAGATAGAAACAGCTCATAGCATCGGTTTTATACACCAGCTTGTGAAGGAGATAGTCGCCTTCCCGCTCAAAATACCTTTCATATTGGGAGTCGCTGAATGCTGAATCAATTTCAGCGACTTCTTCAAAATTGTATGCCTCATATTCGGCCAAATTCCTGTCAATGATCAGCAGGGCATACTTTTCATGCTGGCAAACCACCTTGCGTAAAGCTTCCGGGAAACGGTATTCAACTTCCACAATATTCGTTTCTTCCACGATGGCTTTGATCTCATTGGGATCTGCCTCGTAACCGCTCTCATCCTCATCCAATGCTTTCAATCGCCGAATTCTTTTCTTTCCGAGATATTTTTCAAATAATCGGATAATCCCGGGGATATTCTTGGTCAACTCATCTTCCACATATAAAATTTTCACTGACCCTTCCTTTCTTCCCAGAAATTGGGAAATCTGATTTCAACAGAATAGAGATTTTCATACTTGGTGACAATGGGGGATTCCGCATTCAGGAGTTTTGCAAAATTTTCAATAATGACGTGGCCGATACCTGTTGTCTTGGCTTTGACATTCGGTTTGAACGGATTTTCTGTTCTGACGGAAATCTGGTTTGCATCGCTGGTGAACCGGATGCGTAAAAACCGTTTTTCTTTTTCGACAAAAGCCACATATTTGACAGCGTTCAGGATGATCTCCTGGAACAGTACCAGGAATTTCACAGCCGAACCTTTGTCGTTTCCCACAATAAATGTTTTTGCATCGCCAAAGAAGATGTCGGTCTTGAAGAAGTGTTTTTCCAGAAATAAATACATCTCTGAATCATCAGACTGTGAGGCATTGGCCCATTCCGATTTTGCAGTCAGATAAATATCTTTTGTCGGGAAATATTTTTTCTGAAACTTTCCGAAATATTTGCCGTCGAACATATTCCCGGCAGAGTATCTCAGGGATTCGAGGATGGCGGATTGAAGATTGAGACGCTCTTTTCCGGTGTTGTGCTCTGCATCATAATAAAAATCGTCAATTGATCCTCTGAAGGAAAGATTCATGGCGTTGACGATCTCCCGAATCAGATTTGCGCCTTTTAATGCGTTTTCAATGACCTGGGGTTTGACAACCGTTTCCTGCTTCAGATTTTCGAGCGGGTCAATCACGGTTTTGACCAGATTCTTGATGGAATGGGAGAGGTCGGCGATGACTTTGTTTCGTTCATCAACTC
>JAOZLU010000568.1 GCA_029934695.1 Desulfobacterales bacterium
CGCCAAAGGAAGAAAGATTTTCCGATCTCAGATTAGTGCAGGCCAATGAAGTCGGAGCCGAGGTGCTGGTTACATCCTGCCCGTACTGCATCACCAATTTTGAGGAAAGCCGTCTTAACCTGGAGTATGAAGACATCTTGGAGATTAAAGATATCACGGAAATCGTCAATGATGTGATCTGATAGCAGATGCTTTTTTTGTCCGTATAATTACGGATTTTGCGTAATAGACGGATCCGCATAATAACTGGTTAAATTAAGCCTTCGGCAGGGGGAAGGATGCTTTTTCCATAGCGCGGACGGTCAGAATTTAACCAGGGCGTTGAAGCGGACAGCCCCGGGTCACAGACCGGAAGGTGCCCGCACGGGAGCTGTGCGTCAGCGGGCTGCCGCTTAACTAAGCATTAGGTGCTTAAAAATGATATAAAGAAGGAAGGTGAATATGGCAGTAAAAAGTCCGAAAACAATCGCCACAATCAATTTCAAAGGCGGTGTTGGCAAAACAACTGTTACATGGTGTTTGGGGGATGTTGTATCTTCTTTCACAGATTCCAAGGTTCTGATGTTTGACCTTGATGCTCAGATGTCTCTTACACAGGCAATTGCTCTGAATGAAGGCGGAACAATGAATGACAAATTTCAAAAATGGTATGAGAGTTCTATTGAAAGAGAGAAAACCATATTCGATGCGCTTGACAAATTTGCAAGACCGAGACAACATTTTGATTTTCCCGTAGGTTTTGACTTTATTTATCAGCTGACTGAAGATTTGCATTTTGTCCCTTCTGTTGAAGACCTTTACTGGATGGAACTCGAAGTTTTTGACCGTGATGCTGTCAAGGATTTTATCAGAAGATTGTTGGGGAAAGTTGCAAATTCGCCCAAGTTGCCTCAGTATGATTACATTCTCTTCGACTGTCCCCCTTCTTTCACCCTTCTCTCTTACAGTGTTTTGTCCTGTTGCGACCTGATCCTTATTCCTGTAAATCCCGATTATTTCGCTTCAAAAGGTACTAACCTGATTCTGAACAGTCTCAAAATGAGGATAGAGCCTTTTCCGCTGCCTAAAATCGGAGTATTTATGAATAAGACGAAAACATATGGAAATTCGCCGACAAAAGAAACTTCGTTTTATATGCGGGAAGTGGCACATGTGTGTGCCGAAGCATCAAGAAGACAGACTATTGATGCCGATTTCTTTGAGTCATGGATTCCCGACCGTGTCGGAGTCAAAAGGGCTATAACCACAGGTGGGGTTCCGGGCGATCTGCTTGAACCGTTTAAAGAACTTTGGACGGAAGTCACAGGATATTTATCATGAGTAACGGTGTATTTCGTGAGCCGGCACAGGAGTTGGAACACCTTACGGGTGAAATTTCGGAACTTAAAGATTTGTTAAGGGACATGTCCAAAAGGTTGGGGCAAATTGAGCGCCATGTGAATCGGGCGTTCAATGTCCCGAAAACTCTTTCGGCTAAAAAGAAAACGACTAAAAAATCATTCCCCGAAAAAGCAACCATTGATGCCGAACAGGCTTTAAAAATATTTGACGAATTGGCATCTGCCTGGAATACGGAAAATAGTCGGACAGTCGAAGACAAATTGCAGTCAATGACTGTCCCCGATTTGAAGATTATCGCTTACGAACTGGGTCTGACATTTAAAGGCAAGCCGTCAAAGAAAGCTCTTTGTTCCGGTATAATGGGGCGTATTAATGAAAGGATTATGCTCTCAAAAAATACTAACATTACTCAGCCGAAGAGTAAAAAGACGGATAACTCCGATGGCAATAAAGTTGCTTCGTCAGGTCAGGGTGTTATATTTAAAGACGAATCTACTCAGTCAGTGGGCAAAGAGAATAATAATGTTGCTGAAAACAATGAAGCCATACAGCCAAATAGCAGTATAGACAATGTCCCTGAAAGTTCAGTTGTAAACAGCACCTAACCACAGGTTGCAACGGGTGCGACATGAAGTCGCTGATTTGACTGTTAATTCCGAATCTCATTAATGAGATACGGGAGTTCAACCTGTCGTGTTGCCGACAGTTTCTTACTCCGACGTGCATCGCCGGTAACGGTTTTGTGCGAAGCTCGGAGGACAATGTAGCCCTTACGCCGTCGGCGTTGAAGAGAGAACCGTGAGGGGATCTCAATTCTGGCAGAATCAGACCGGACAGGGAGCTAAGAAGGACGATATGCGTAACATATGAATTGCTGATAAACGTCGTGAACCTGAGACAAGCCAAAGGTGCTGACAGGCTCGGACTAAAAAGTGAGGGGTATGGTCAGGGCAGTCCGCTGTTGTCCTGCGCAGCCCGCCCTTGCACCGGTTAGCTTGAGTGTTATGGTGTGACACGAAGTTGCATTGTTTAGTATATTAAGTAAGTTACTTGAATATCTGGCATGTTCCTGCCAGTCCCCACACGGGCGTGCTTACGGGCAGGCTGACCCCGCAAGGCATGCTGCTGGCGGGCCATGCCGAAAGAAGCGAATGTCCGGCTGTAATGACCGGGACTGAGTGGTATGCGGAGTGCTTTGCCAACATACTGAATCCTGACGGCCATACCGGGCAGAACATGGAAATAATACATGAAATGATGAGAGATGCCGGACAGAAATGCAGGCCGTGATATTCGCCGCATTTAAGAATCAGCTTGAATCAGTCGGCAAAAAATACAAGTTTGACACCCGGTCTGCAATTCCGCCGGGGATCTGTTAAGGGCAGTCGGGTAACTGGCTGTCCCATCTTGATTATTCTTGCCAACCGAGTAAAAAAGAGAAGGGAGAATCAGGTTGACAGCTTTTAATGAATTTACAAAAAGGGTAAATGTTTTTGGCAGTAAAATCAGAAGTGAAATTAGAACTTGTGATTATCTGGAAGATGCCGCACAGAAATTTTCGGAACTTATGTACCATGAATTTTCCAATTCAATTGTTCTGACAAGAGTATTTGTGACAATTCCGTTCAGTAAATTGCCGAGTGACAATCAGAATTTTGTAATAAAGATTGCAGACTCGGCAGGTATCGGATCGCAAATCAGAGATAATACTCTCGTCCTTTCGCTTTTGGGAACTCAGGGTCAGAATGAAGACTGGAATAACCGCCGAAATTCAAAAAAGCATGCAGGCATCCCGTTGATCTCTGACGATTTTATTGACAGCATTTCCATGATGTCCCGGCTGTTAAAAGAACTGGGTATCCGGCTGGACTGGCTTGCCGATTATGATGCCGGGATTGTTAAAAAGAAATTGGGACGGCTGTCTGGTTTGTTTTATGTGCAGGATGCGGCGAACACTACAGATGACAGAGGCAGAAAAGTCATTTCAGCACAGGATTTTGTCAAAACTTATAATATTAAAACTGTGTTCGGCATGGGCGGAGGCTATTCAGTCAGGGGAATATACAGCGTTATGATCAACTTTACAAAGAAGAATTTACCCCAGCGTGGTGCAGAACGGTTCATGACTTTTATAAATTTTTTTAACGGAGAGACAGGATCATTGGTAGCAGATGGAAAATTTTTCCGTTCCTGAGTCAAATGTCCGGGTTCAAGTTACACTGATTGACATGTGAAATGAGCCGTAAAACCAAACGAAAATTTAAACGATATAAGTCTGAAACATCATAACAAATTTTTTTATCAGTTAAGGAGGTATTGTGAAACAACTTATCGCAGCATTGATAACTGGAATTTTTCTTGCTGTCCCTATCCTGTCATTTGCGGATTCGGACAGGCCCGGCGGAGATGATTCAAAACACAAATGGACGAACCGGGAAAAATTTGGAACTGAACTTCCAATACCAGGCTATCGTGAGGGAATGGCTGACATGGTCAGTGAAGGGGAACTGAAGAAGTATGCAACCAGTAAATATCCTTCATGGTACAGGGGTACGGGTAAGGGCAGCGCATATAAGGAAGATTCCCTTTACCATTACAAAATTGCCGTCGGTCCCCCATCCTGGGCTTCAACCGGTTTGGAAGCAAATCATTTTTCTATGGGTACCATGACCTTCAAACCAGGCACGGTCTATCCTGTCCACAATCATCCTGCCTGGGAAGTTTATTACATTTTGGAAGGGCAGGGAATTATTCGTAAGTATGACAAGGAATACAAGATCAGACCAGGGGACTATTTTATGAACCGGCCTTATGATGTCCATTCAATCATAAACACATCTGATGATAAACCCCTCAGGGTTATGTGGACATGGTGGACTGAGGGCGGAGAGGGTCTTGTCTTTTATAAGGGCGGAGTACCTGTCATGCCAGACAAATGCTGGAAAGACAGAGAGTCTGCATGTACCTCAATGGAACCGCCTCGTAACCTCAAAGGAACAGACCGCTATGAATTTATGCGTAACCTGGAGCCTGAAAAGTAGCCTGACTTCGTGCTTGTTGCAATTGCTACGGAGTCAGAGGCAATTAAGTACCTGGCCAAAAGTTTTCCGGGATTTTTTTCTGCTTTCAT
>JAOZLU010000569.1 GCA_029934695.1 Desulfobacterales bacterium
CATCTACCTGTTTCCATCTACCTGTTTCCATCTACCTGTTTCCATCTACACGGATTATGTGTAAGAAAAGGATTTCATCGTACCCGTTCCCATAATCCTTTCTTACCCACAATCCGTGTAGATGCACCATTCCCATCTACACGGATTATGTGTAAGAAAAGGATTTCTGGCTCGAGCATAATCCTTTCTTACCCACAATCCGTGTAGATAAACGAGAGGGGTCAGTCACCAGTATAAAAATTCCTCCCCAGAAACGAAAGCAGTGCAAGCAGGATAATGCCCATGACTTTCTGATTCCAGAGCCACTGCATCACGGTCATGGTCAAGTCCCTTTCAAAATCCTGGGGCCCCGAGAGAATCCTGCCCGCGGAACCCTCGAAATAAACCTTCATCCCTTTTCCGCTTTCCGATTTTGAAATATCCAGACGGCTGCAATTCAGGCGTTTCAGAATCACATTGTCCCGCTCTTTCAGTTCTTTCTCGGTTCCGGTTTCCAGAAAGATGATTTTGCCCGAAACAATGGCCGACCTGAAATCTCCGCTTCCGGGCTTTGTCTCCTCCAAAAAACCGATATGTTCTGCCTGCAAGCCGTCGAACTGCCAGTTCTTAGCGAAAAATTCAAGCAGCACAGGATATCCCACGGTTTTGGCGGAACGAAAGTTCAGGGTATCTCCGATTTCCGAGTCAA
The DNA here is from genome assembly GCA_029934695.1 of Desulfobacterales bacterium. Lineage (GTDB taxonomy): Bacteria > Desulfobacterota > Desulfobacteria > Desulfobacterales > 4be13 > JAOZLU01. The sequence continues at coordinate 689 of JAOZLU010000569.1, forward strand.
AATTTTTTTCAAGGCTTTGTTCCGGAGTTTCAAGCGTGAGAGCCGCACGATATACATAAAGCTCGCCGCCGATGGGAAATTCTTTGGCAAAAAGTTTCACAGTGCCGCCCTGTGCGCTCAGTTCACCTTTAGTTCCTTTCATCATAACGATTTCATTGATAATGATATCCTCTCCCGTCAGACTTATGGAAGCGGCTTCTTCTTCGGGATAAATCTGCCGGTTGAATCCCACAATATTGTCCACTTCAACTCTCTCTGCCAATATCTGATGATCCGCAGCCCAGTCCCGGGCCAGCGTGAAAGTGAGGTTTTCTGTTTCAATTTCAAGCCGGATGTCGGTGCTGGGGCATGGAATTACACACAAAAGCATGAAAATCAGGATACAGAAGACGATCCCGCCATAAAGCCAATTTTTTCGGTTAAAAGCCAGTGTCCGGACATAAAACCAATTTTTCCGCTGAACAGCCAGCACCTGTGAAGACAGATTGAAATATCTCAAATCCTCTTCTGCACCGCACGAATCTCCGGCAGCCAGTTTCTGCATGGCTGAAAGATATCTTGAATCGTGATCTTTTTTAATTTTGTCAATGAGTTGTCTGTCAGGCTTCATTTTGATGCCTCCTTCAGCGTCACCCGAATCTGTCTCTTCAGACGCCACGAAGCTGTACCTTTCTCCATTGCGGCAACTTCCACATCAAGCATATCGCCTTTTCCCGGGGGCAGCACAATGTGAACAGGCTTTCCGCTCCGGTAACGCTTTTTCGGTGCATCCTGCCACTCACCGAACGGAGCGCATTTGCCTCCAATGACATGAGCATACCGCCATTTCACGCCGTCCACATCCACAGATGTCCGCAGATACAGATTGGTGTTTCCGTTCTCTGCCCCTGTCTTTGCAAGGGGAACATAAAGCTTCTCATCCTCGCTTCCTGTCCATCCGAATACGCCGATTTTTCTCGCATAAAGCTTTTTCGGGAAAATAACATCCTCAATGGGCCATTTCAACTTTTTCCCCGGGGCAATCTGTGAATCCATACGATAATAGGTTTTGACGGGAATACCCACAGCCCGAACATGGACCGGCTTGCTTTTGACAAACGGCGAGGAAAGCTCAATGATTTCGTTTTTCTTCCACTTAAAATCAAATTTCCCCCTTGTCAGTCCCACCACGTCAATGTTTTTTGCCGCTACCTGGGAACGGTAAAAGCCTTCACAGCGATTCCCCCGGGGCGCATAAGCAACAGCCGGACTTGCCACCGGCGATATATCAGGATCGCAGGGCTGGGAATATGCTGCTTTGCAGGGAATGAAAAGAAAAAAACTCAAAATCAGGATCATGCCTTTGGTCATAATAAATATCCTCCTTTCTGGACGCGAAGCGTCCGGGCTGCATTCCCACGCGAAGCGTGGGAACGAGATGAATAGAACAATACAGTATCTCCAAGACTCATGCGGCTTCCAAACTGTCGGGTATCTTCTACTTATATATAGTGATTCGTAACCGTTGAACATATCCTCTATTTTCAATCCCCGCATCTTCATGGCTTTAATCAGATGTTTGGTGAAAATACTCTCTTTTCCGTCTCCCATGAATGCCTCGGTTCCCGGTGCGGTGACATAAGCCATAAAGGTTCCTTTGGGTCCGGTCATGGGTGCAAGACCCGTCTCTCCGATACCTTTGGACCCCCCAAAGCGGGGATTGTTCCGGCAGGCATCCAGAATGATAATATTGATTTCGCTGTCGGAACTCTCCATCTTCACCAATACCAGATCCGCAGGAACCCCCTCGAACTCGATCTCATCCTCAGCCCGAACATCTGCTTCGATGGGAAGGAGATAATTGATCCCTTCCTCTGACTGAATCCCGTGACCACTGTATCAATCCAAAACACGTCTCCCTGTATGACTACCATTGTTCATTATCCTTTATCAGCTTTCTGTGATAACAGCGCTTTTTCTGATGAAGCAGTTGTTCGTCCGCGTCCGCGTCATAACAGGCAGAATTGATCGCTTCGAGTAGGTGCCGGTTTTCCTGACACGATCCGATTCTTTTCGGAGAAGCTGATATGCCGCCTGTCCGGTGAGAATATACAGTTACCCTGTCCCCTTCCCTCCTGAGCATAAGTGAGACATCTTTATTTTTCTCAAGAATATCTATTATGATATTCGGGTGAACCCGGATATCCGAGAAGGAAAACGCCTGCATTTTTCCTTGTTCCATTGGTTTCTCCTTTCTTTTAACAAAAAGATTGTCCGGAGTGCAAAGCTTGCTTTGCGAGTCGTGTCCGTCCGAAAAGATTGCCCGGAGTGCAAACTTTCTGCCGGACGGGGTTTGCGGCCCCTGAAAACATTCCGGACGGGGTTGCAAACCCCGTCCGGCACTGCGAGTGTTACCTCTTCAAAATTATTGGTCAGGTACTTAAGTTGTTCAACGTCAATTCTCATAGCTTTCGCCAATTTTGTCAGGGCAGCTCTGTTCAAATTGGCATTGCTGTTTTCCAATTCTGCCAGTTCTGACTTCCTCATCCCTGCTCCGGCAGCCAGTTCCGCATGAGTCAGTTTAAAATATTCCCGCCAGGCTCTGATAAGACTCTCTCCTCTGACATTGGCTTTCACAACTTCGTTCGGGAACCAGACATCAGCCTCATCAGCTTTAATCTGATTACGGATCAGCTCCTGGTATTCGTTCCAGGGAATAACAGCAAATGCAGGCCTGCCGTTTTGGACAATGATCTGAGGATCAGTATGTACGCTCATCTCTCTTTTTCACCTCCTGAATTTCGATAATTCTGACAGCGTCAGCATGGTCGAACAGCACCCGGTAACGCCCCGGCAATGACCCACAAAAAACGCTATTCCCATATTTGTTGTTGCAAAGCCGATGCCTGCAATCAGGATCGCCACAAAAAAATCGTTTTTTTCTTCCATATCCCTTATCATCAGGGCCAGTTCAAGTCCTGCAAAGACAAGAAGAATGCCCAGAACTGCATTGGGTATGGCTGAAAGAAAGGAGATTCCGATCTTGCCGAAAACAAGGGCGATGACCAGGAAGACAACGCCTATCATTATGTTTGAGCCGCCTGTCCTGGCCCCGAACCGGTAATGAGCGGCAAGTCCGCCTGCGCCGTGACATACCGGCATCCCTCCGATGGCACCGATGACCAAATTGACCAGCCCCATGCTTGTTCCAAATGCCCGGTATGTTGCCTTTTCTGTAAGATTCCCCTTGCCAAAAAGGGTATAGCATGTATCTGTTGTTCCCATCACCGCATTTCCCAGGGTCAGCGGAATCTGGGGGATGACAAGGAGAAACAGCGCGTTTGCAAAATCATCATAAGTCGGTCTGTAAAATTGGATCGGTGTCGGTCCCAAAGTGAGGCTTATATTGTTCAATGCGCCGAACAGGATACCGATGACAAAACCGGCTGATACCACCACAAGGGCCGCTGGAAATCGCTTGCTGGATAACAGCAGAAGAGTGATGATGCCCCCGAGAACTCCGATCATGATATTTATGGGAATGCCCCCAGAGAAATCGTTGTATCAGGTTGCTGAATGAACAGTTGCGGACAGGCGATAAACCCAATCCCTTTGTTGATAAGGATAAAGCCAAGTCCCAACTGTATGCCCCTCATAATTGCCTTTGTAAAAAATTTTGCAAGCCAGTCTATGAGACCCGTTAAAGACATGAGCAGCAGAACCACTCCGAAAATTATACCCGCGGCCGCCATGATCGGCAGGGAAATCGGGTTACTTTCATATATACATAACCTTTCAT
>JAOZLU010000570.1 GCA_029934695.1 Desulfobacterales bacterium
TTTAGTAATTGTTCATCGTCGTGATGACGCACGAATTTTAACTCGTCTGCTGCCTGAAAACACATTTCATCTGTCTCGCCTGATGTGTGCCGCACATCGCCTGGCAGTTCTGGAGGAAATCCGAAATGCACTTGATGATAAAAGTATTGAAACTGTCCGCGTCGTGTCCACGCAACTTGTGGAAGCTGGCGTTGATTTGGATTTTCCGGTGGTTTACCGGGCTTTCGGTGGAATGGATGCCGTGGCGCAGGCCGCGGGGCGTTGCAACAGGGAAGGAAATCTGTTGCCGGAAAAGGGAAAGGTTCATATCTTTGTGCCGCCGACTCGTCCGCCAAGGGGTACGCCGTCAACAGCTTACAGTGTTTCCGAAACCATGCTGAAAGCAAAGCCGGATATTGATCCTTTGCTCCCGGACATTTTTGATTCCTATTTTCGCCGACTTTATATGACAAAAGAATTGGATGCCAAAGGCATTCAGAGGGACAGGGAAGCACTCAAATTCAAAACTGTAGCCAAAAATTTCGAGATGATCGAGGATGACGGAAGCGAGGCCGTTGTCGCGCCTTTCGGAGACGCGGAGAACCGGCTTGATGATCTGAGAAAAAAAGGAGCCAGCCGCGGACGATTGCGGAGTCTTCAGCCTTTTGTCGTCAATCTGTATCATAACGAGATCAGGCTGCTTGAGGACGCGGGGGCATTCGATCCCACAATAAAAGATACGGTCAGAGCCATTTTGCCCACCCATGCCTATTTGTATGACAAGGTTTTGGGATTGGTGATTGAAGGACATTTGTCTGCTGATCCGGCAACTCTGATAGTATAGAGGATAGTCAAATGAACGAAAGAAGTCGTACATTCAAAGTAAGAGTGAGCGGCGATATGGCCTGTTTCACTCGACCCGAATTTAAAACAGAACGGGTCAGTTACGAAGTCATAACGCCGTCTGCGGCCAGAGGAATTCTGGAGGGAATTTTGTGGAAACCAGCGTTTTTTTGGGTAGTCAGCAGAATCCATGTGCTGAACCCCATCTGCTTTATCAGTTTTCGCAGGAACGAAGTCAAAGATCGGATTCCGCTGTCCAAGGTCAAGTCGGCGATGAAGGGAAAGCCTCTTGATCACTTTTTCGCAGGCGCGGGAAGCAAAGCCTGCTCGCAGCGAAATACGGTGGCTCTGCGAGACGTGGATTATGTGATCGAAGCGCATTATGTTCCCACGCAGAAATGGGGACCGGATGACAATTTTCAAAAATTTAACGAAATGTTCCGCCGCCGTCTGGAAAAAGGACAGACATTTCATCAGCCTTATCTCGGGTGCCGGGAATTTCCCGCGCGAGTTGAACCCGCAGGCGGAGAAATTGTTTATTCTCTGCCGGAGGAACAGAAAAACAAGTATCTCGGATGGATGCTTCATGATCTTGATTTCAGACCGCCCATCCGTCCGAAATTTTTTCCTGCGGAGATAAGAGAGGGCGTTATTGATGTGCCGCCCTTTGACGAATCCTTCTACATTTCCAAGGAGAAACAAATATGATTCTCAGTGCATTGAAAGAACTTGCGGATCGCGAGGGATTGATTGTCAGTCCGGCTTTGGAGTTTAAGCCGCTGACCTACTTGATGAATCCGGACATTGCCTGAATATCGAAGACACCTTTGTCGAGGTGCCGGTGAGCAAAGGCAAACCCAAGCGTAAACCAAAGACTTTAGCAGTTCCAAGACCTTTTCCCGGGGCCAGACGGGCCGGGAAAACCATTGATCCCGGTTTTCTGGTGGATAACGCCTCATTTGTGTTGGGAGCAAATATAAGTTTCGCTGCCTTGAAATCCGTCTCAGATGAGTTGAAAGATAAATTGAGGGATATCCCGGGAGTGATATACGATGCGCCTAATGGAAAACTCTTGTTCCGGGGTCTGCTGACAGATTCGGAAATTTCAAACCTGAAGGCCCTCTCGAATGATACAGGATGGCAGAAGGCTGTTGGAAAAATCCTGAAAGACAACAAGTATGATTCAGAGGAACTTGAAAGACGTCGGGAAAGTTTCAGGGCATTGATAAGAGAAGCAGAAAATCACACAGGCGATCCTGCTTTGAAGGCCGTGGGCTTATTTTTGGACAATCTCACCGAAGAAAACCTTTCTCAAATACCTCATGATGCAACGTCGAATGCCTTGTTCGGATTTGTTTATGATCCGGACATTGATATCTGGCTGCATCATCGCCCGGATGTCCTGAAATATTGGGAGGAATATCGCACAACACTGGAAAGTGGCGAGATAGACGAACCGAGCGATTTTGTCTGTCTGGTTACGGGTAAGCCCTGCACTCCCATAGACAAGCATCCGCAGATCAAAGTTCCGGGCGGCACAAGCAGCGGGGTCGCGCTGGTTTCCTACAACGAAAAAGCCTTCGAGTCTTACGGTTTGAAACGAAACGAAAACGGACCGGTAAGCCGTCCGGCAGCCGAAGCCTACACAACAGCCCTGAATCGTTTGCTGGCCTGGTCCTATCCAAACCCTGAAGACGCTTCTCCACTGCCCAGACAAAATATAAAATTTTCCGATAATACAGTTGTGCTGTATTGGAGCAGGGAGGATTCCGAATTTACGGATTGTTTTTCGGACGCTATGGAAGCAGACTCGGAAGCTGTTGAGGCACTTTACAACTCATCTTGGAAAGGCCGCCCGGTCAATATTGACGATCCCACGGCTTTTTACGCGCTGACACTCTCCGGCGCCCCGGGACGGGCAACCATTCGGGGATGGTTTGAATCCACTGTCAGGGATGTGGCAGCCAATGTCAGGCAGCATTTTGAAGATTTGAAAATTACATATCCCGATGTCATGGAGAAATCTCCCTTCGCGCTCAAAAGGCTTTTGTTTACCACCGCGGCCAAAGCAAAGCGAGGAGAAGACCCGTACAAGAAAATTCATCCGAACCTTGCAAGCGAGATATTCGGGGCGATTGTCAAAGGATATGCATATCCGAGGATTGCCCTGGATGCGGCTATTCGCCGGATTCGCGCTGAACAGAACATTCCGCCATCGCGCGCGGCTCTGATCAAGGCGTATCTGGTACGGGCCAGACGGCTCGGAAAACTTAACGAAAATTTTCCGGAGGTGAAAGAAATGCTTGACAAAGATTGTGAAATTCCGGCTTACAGGCTGGGAAGACTTTTTTCCGTGTTGGAAAAACTGCAACAAGATGCGATAAGTTCAAAAACGACAATCCGAGACCGGTACTACGGTGCTGCTTCGACCACGCCCAATGTGGTTTTCGGGCAACTGATAAACAAGTCGGGGCATCACTTGGCAAAACTGGAGAAAAAATCGCATAAGATTTTTTATGAAAATTTGATACAGGAAGTCGTATGGTCCCTTGAACCTCGGAAAAACCCTTTTCCCTCAAACCTTTCACTTGAGGAGCAAGGACTTTTCGCTCTGGGCTACTATCATCAGCGGCGAGCCCTGTTTACGAAATCTGCTGACAAATCTGCTGACAAAAAGGAGATCAGGAATGAGTAAACCCATTGAAAACCGTTACGAGTTTGTGTATTTTTTTGACGTGCGGGATGGCAACCCCAACGGCGATCCAGATGCAGGCAATATGCCTCGTATTGATCCGGAAACCAGCCAGGGGCTTGTTACGGATGTTTGTCTTAAACGAAAGATCCGTAACTATGTTGACATTACCAAGGCAAATCAGCCGCCCCATGAAATTTACGTTCGGGAAAAGGAGCCTCTGAATCGCCAAAATGAGCGGGCTTATATTAATAATCCCGATATTGATCGGCCGGCGGAAAAAAAACTGCCGAAAAAAAAGGAGGAAGCAAAAAAAATCACCCGTTGGATGTGTGATAATTTTTTTGATATCCGGACATTTGGGGCAGTTATGAGTACGGAAGTCAACTGCGGACAGGTTCGAGGGCCTGTGCAGATGACCTTTGCCCGCAGCATCGATCCGATCATACCTTTGGATATCAGCATCACCCGTATGGCCGTAACAAATGAAAAAGACTTGGAAAAAGAGCGGACCATGGGGCGGAAGCATATCGTGCCTTATGCTTTGTACCGGGCAGAGGGTTACATCTCCGCCCATTTGGCTGCCAAAACTGGATTTTCCGAGGCCGATCTGGAGCTGCTTTGGGAATCGCTGATCAATATGTTTGAGCATGATCGGTCCGCTGCACGGGGTTTGATGTCTGCGAGGAACCTGATCGTTTTTAAGCACCAGACAGCCTTAGGCAATGCCCCCGCGCACAAATTATTTGATCTTGTCAAAGCAAAGTTGAAGGATAACTCCAAACCTGCACGCGCCATATCGGCTTATGCTATCTCTGTAAATGAGGACGATCTCCCGGCCGGGGTGACGCTTGAGGAAAAAATTTAAGTCGCTCCCCGCACGGGGAGCGTGGATTGAAACAGTGTTTTTGACCGTCTGATTCTTTCTCAAAAAAAAGTCGCTCCCCGCACG
>JAOZLU010000571.1 GCA_029934695.1 Desulfobacterales bacterium
GATTTCGGGGAATTGGGGGTCCTGACAATGAATTGCCGGGCTGTTCTCAGTTGTCCCTACGGGACAAAGGATTTCGGGGAATTGGGTCCCGGCAATGAATTGCCGGGCTATTTTCAGAAGTCCCTCCGGGACTTGTCAATTCCTGAACGCCACAAATTTATTGTAGATCCAGCCAACCAGCGCCCCGCTCAGTGTCCCTACTGCAAAACCATAAGCAAATCCGATAAAGCTTCCTATGAAGGAAACTCTGTACCCGATAAAGTAATTGCTCAGAAGCTGCAAATGGGCCCCCACATTTTCACCTCCCCTGAGTACGAGCCAGTTGGTTGCAATAAATATGGCCAGACCGCACATCAGTCCGAGGGCCAGTCCAAGAATACTGCTGTCCAGCCACAGGACACCGCTGAACAGCTTTTCTCCGTTACCCCTGAGTCTGATTTCATCCTTTGATTTCATGTCCGAACATCCTTGATAAAGTTAAAAGTTAAAAGTTAAAAGTCGAAAGTTGAAGGTTAAAAGTGATCAAGAAAATCTCTGAGCGACAGCAGTTCAGCTTTCTTTTTCACCTCATAGATATAAATGGCAAAGAAGAGGTTCCTAAGGTAGGCAAAGAGCCAGCCGAACAGAAAGCCCCAGAAGAATGTATAGGCAAACGAGATGAATGCCCCCTTCACTGACACTGTATAGCCCACAAAATATTCAGCAAGAAATCCCAAATCCGGACTTCCGGATGGAGTCCCCTTTATGGCCAGCCATAAGGTGGCCAGGAAGAAAAGCAGGCCGGAAACGGTTCCTACAGCCGTCGCGAAGCCCAACTTGTCCATCCGGGCAAAGGCGCGCCTGATGAATTTTTCAGGAATAAGCTCCCCGAGCTTGGCGTCTTTAGTTGCATCCTGCTCAAGATATTCCTCTTCCTCGTTGACCGTCCACAGATCATGGTCCGCCCCTGTTGCAATATTCTGAGCCGCCATTATTCCCGTAAGCATCGAATGATCCTGGTTATTATAGCGATGCATTCCGTTACGGCCAATGGTATGAAGGTTTTCAAAGCTCCCGAGGAAATCCCGGATCACGCTGAGGTGTCTGCTGTAGTCCTGGTCGTAAACCGGGTATGCCTTAGGTTGCCGCAACACGCAACTGTCTGAAATATCATCTGTATCGGCCAGCCCCAGTCCGGCCAGTTCCCGGGAGGCAATCTCTGTCAGTTCGGCGTCGGACAAGACCCAGGTTTCATCGCCTTCATCACAGAAATATTCCATGCCCACGCTCGTTTTCTCAGGATCGGGAACCATGGCCGCACTCCAGTTCCCGAAATTCTGAATGCGTCCCACCTTGGCATCCGGGCTGTGGATGTATATCCACTGATCCGGAAACAAATCCTTTTTGTCAATAATAAGCACCACAATGATAAACGCCCGGTAAGAGAGGCCGCGGACAGCCTCAAGAACTTCCTCCGGGGCCTTGGGATCAAGCATGGTCGTGAGCGTGGTTATCGGCGCGCTGGAAACGAGATGTTCGACGGAAATTTCCTCTGTTTTACCGTTCCTGACATAAAGCGCGTCGGTAATGCGCCCGTTCTCATGCTTCAGGCGGACAACCTTTGAATTGAGCAGAACCTGGCCGCCGCCATTATCAACCGCTTCCTGAAAACGCCTCCACATCATTCCCGGCCCTTCTGAAGGGTAATCAAATTCATCAATCAGTGTCTTTGATTTTTTAACGCCGAAAAGCGCATTGTAAACCGCCGTGATAAGCGACAGACCCATGATACGCTGTGCGGCCCAGTCCGCCCGGATCTGGTTGCAGGGAATGCCCCATACCTTCTCCGTATATGTCTTAAAAAAGGTATTGTAGAGACGCTTGCCAAAACGATTGGAGACCCACTGTTCAAAGGTTTCTTCCTCATGATAAGGCCAAAACTGCGATTTGAAATAACTCAGCACGATCAGAGCACTTTCCAAAATTCCCAAGTTGGATAAGGCGTTAAAGAGACGAAGGGGATAGTGGTAGAATTGCCCATTATAATAGATGCGAGACATGCGGCGAACTTTGATAAACTCATCGCCCAGAACTTCCTGCCACAGATCATTGATTTTTTCGATCTTGGTGAAAAAACGGTGACCTCCCACGTCAAAACTGTAGCCTTTATAAGACTCAGTCCGTGCGATTCCGCCGACTATATCCGCTCCTTCAAAGACAATGGGCCGCATCCCCTGCTTCATGGCTTCATAAGCTGCGGTAAGGCCCGCAGGCCCTGCTCCGATGATGACAACAGATTTATCACTCATAGATTAACACTTTCTCTCTCTCAGACAACATTTTTCTGTCAAAGCCTCACTTTGACAATCTGAATTGCCAAAGCGAAGCTTTGGCAATGTGTCCCATACAAAATTGCAATTAATTAACACGATTCAGAAAAATGTAGGGTGGGTGTAGCGAAGCGAAACCCACCATTTCTCAAATATCAATAGCCAAATATCAAATAGCAATTTGAGATTTGAAAATGCAAGGTGGGTTCCGCTTCGCTGCACCCACCCTGCATTTCTGCATTTTTGAGGTTTGGCAAGGTGGGTTCCGCTTCGCTGCACCCACCCTGCATTTCTACATTTTTGAGATTTGGAAAGGTGGGTTCCGCTTCGCTGCACCCACCCTACATTTCTTTTCACTTTTTTTAACGAAGTATTTTTTTCAATTTCATTTTGATCGTTTTTCCCACTATCGGGAGCCGCAAATTCAAAATCTGGTCTTTCACGAGGTCTTTTTTATAGCCAAGATTTTCATACACCAGCAAATTCTGGTTTTTCAAAGATGTATTATTGCTCTCCACCTGAATTGTTTTATGCAGTTTGAAAAGAGACGTATCACGCAACAGATTTCTCAGTTCCCTATATATTTTTATATTGCTTATATCAGCAGATTCAACGACCACAAAATGTACGCCAAAATCGGAAAGGGCCTTATAAATTTCTTCTCTGTCATGAAGATGAATTTTCAGTTTGTTCCTGTGAGAAATGGAAGATGAACTGAGAATTTTATCTCCTCTGAGGATAACGAACTGCCTATCCGTATCATGCTTTCTGGCAAAAAAAATAAATTGGCCGTTTGCATATCCTTCAAAAAATATCACCGGTGAAGCTGTCTTTTCCAAAACATATTTTGCAGCTTCCTCATATCCCCCAGCATACCCTACAAATACATTGGGCAGAAAACAGAGCTGAAGAATGACCGGAAAAGCGCAGATGGCATACTTTATGAATGAGCTTCCGGTCTTTAAAAATTGTTCAAGATGCCAGATCAGTTTTTGAAAGCCAATGGCGGCAAAAATGCAGAAAAAAGGTATCCAGTACATCGGATAGCGGGATATCTTGACCCTTATAATTGTAAAGAATAAATAAACGCATAAAATAACAACAACAAAAATCAGGCATTCCGAATCCCTCCGGATGAAAGAAAAAACCATTCCGGCAAATGCCATTGCCAGAATCAGAAAAGAGAAATGATAATGGTATAAAAAATAAATATTTTTAAACAGTCTGAGACTGGAAAACCAGCTTTTTCCACCTGTCCGGGCACCGATGGACTGCTCAAGATTCTGATCCCCGAGCCACAGGGTAATGCAAATCAGGGGGATCAGGAAAGCCAGTATGATGCCGGCGGAAATCCATGTATTTCTGGCAAACAGAAGTTTTGAATTTTTTTTGACAAAAGGGTAAATCAAAAGCAGAAACAGGATAAAGCCACTTTTCTGATTGGTCCAGAGCGTCAGTCCCACGACTGTTCCAAGGATAATTCCATAACTGACTGAGGGGGCTTTTTCATATATATAAAGGTAATAAACGCAGACAATGCACATTGAAAGGGTTGGAATTTCCAGCATGGTCTGTTGGGAATACTGATAGACAACAGGATTTGTCAGCCAGAGCAGAAGAGAGAGGAGGGCTGTCGGGATGTCATAAATTTCCCGGACAAGCAGAAACCAGAAGAGCATACCGGCAAACAGGAAAAGGAATACAGCCATTTTGGCACTGATGTGATGTAACCCGAAAATATAATAAAAAAAAGCTTCGACAAGGGGAAAAAATGCAGGCCTGTATCCGATTGAAAGCGCAGGATATTTGGCATAATACTCAATGGTATAATCATATATATTCACCAAGGATCCGGGCATATCTCTGATGAAGTCCAGTATGAAAACACCATCCATGCTGATTCTGTCCGCATCCGGAGCCCAGGGATTTTCATTCACCAGGTGAGGAACGGATAACAGGATGTAAACCCCGAAAATAGCTGAAATAATATAAAATGTTTTATTCTTTTCGATATGAGTCATTTTTTGTCTGACAAGTATGGAATGAATCTGTAATAAGTTCCGAACAATTCAGAATCTATTTCACAAAACACTGGAAAAAGTCAATGGGGTGGAAAGAGTATTGCAGGGTAGCAATATGCTACCATGTTTGATG
>JAOZLU010000572.1 GCA_029934695.1 Desulfobacterales bacterium
AACATCAAACATCCAACATCAAACATCGAACATCAAACATCAAACATCAAACATCAAACATTATGAACAAAGAACACCTGAGAGACCTGCTCAAGCAGGTTCAGAGCGGCCAGATGAATCTGGACGCGGCCATGGGCGAATTAAAGCGGCTGCCTTTTGAGGATATAGGTTATGCAAAAATTGATAATCATCGGTGTATGCGAACCGGCGTTCCCGAAGTCATCTATTGTGAGGGAAAAAATATCGAACAAATTCAGGGCATCGTCAGAAGGATGGCTCAATATCATGATAATATTTTGGCGACCCGGGCCAGCCCTGAAGTCTTTGAAGCGATCCAAAAGACGGAGGCGGACTGCCAGTATCACGAACTGGCCCGGCTCGTGGTGATCCATCCCCGTCCGGTTGAGAAAAAGGGCAATATTGCGCTTGTGAGCGCGGGAACTTCAGATATTCCAGTTGCCGAAGAGGCGGCGATCACAGCGGAAACCCTCGGTAATCAGGTCAACCGCATTTACGATGCAGGCGTGGCAGGGATTCACCGGCTGCTTCATTCCTGTGATGAGCTTTTTGAGGCAAATGTCTGCGTGGCTGTTGCGGGCATGGAAGGTGCTCTTGCCAGCGTTGTGGGCGGACTGGTTTCCTGCCCCGTCATCGGCGTTCCCACAAGCATTGGGTATGGAGCCAGCTTTGGCGGCGTGGCAGCGCTTCTCAGCATGTTAAACAGTTGCGCATCAGGCGTATCTGTGGTAAATATTGACAACGGCTTCGGCGGAGGCTATCAGGCCAGTATTATTAATCAGATGGTGGTCAGAGGCCAGGGAGCAGAGGATAGAGGGAGGTAAAATGAAAATAGCTTATTTTGACTGCTTTGCAGGGGCCAGCGGGGATATGATACTCGGGGCACTTTTGGATGCGGGGTTGGATGTGGAACATCTCAGAAGTGAGTTGGCAAAACTTCATCTCAGCCACTATGACCTCCGGGCGGAAAAGGTGATCAAAAGGGGGATTGGCGGCACACAGGCCCTGGTTCTCGTGGATGAGGAGCATCACCATCATCATCACCGCCATCTTTCTCATATCAGGGGAATCATTGAGAAGAGTGATCTGGAGGAATCTGTTAAGCAAAGGAGCATCACAATTTTCACGCGGCTCGCCAAAGCCGAGGCAAAGGTTCATCAGACCACTGTTGAACATGTTCATTTCCATGAAATAGGCGCGATGGATGCGATTATTGACGTGGTGGGAGGTGTCGCGGGGATGGCTGCGCTGGGGATCGAGAAAATTTTCTGCTCCCCTCTCCATCTGGGAAGCAGTGTGGTTAAATGCGCTCACGGCATACTGCCGGTGCCCGCGCCAGCCACTGCCGAACTTATCCGGGGAAAACCCGTTTATTCCACCGGCGTTGGGGGAGAGCTTCTCACTCCGACCGGGGCCGCTATCCTGACTACGCTTTCCTCCGGCTTCGGGCATATTCCGGCCATGACGGTGGAGAAGATCGGATACGGTGCGGGAACTTCGGACCCGGAAATTCCCAATCTGCTACGGATCACCATCGGGGAAGCTGCGGATGAAGACAAGGACTGTCTGACCGAACAGGTGGCGGTGATTGAGACCAGTATTGATGACATGAATCCCCAGATATATGATTATCTTATCGGGAAAATGCTGGACATGGGTGCTCTGGATGTGTTCTTGTCGCCGATTCAAATGAAGAAAAATCGGCCCGGAACGCTGGTGACGGTCCTGTGTCAGCCAGAGAAAGTGGGGAAATTCTCTGATTTTCTCATAAGAGAAACGACCACCATCGGATTGCGCTGGAGAACAGACCATCGCATCAAGGCACTCAGAATCATAAAGGAGGTTCAGACCAAGTACGGGACTGTCAGATGCAAAGCGGCCGAGGTTGGCGGAGAAGTCGTGAATGTGTCCCCGGAGTATGAGGACTGCAAGCGTTTGGCGGCTGAGAAAAATGTTCCCCTTAAAAAAATTTTGGAAGAAGCCCGGACAGCGGCTTTGAATATTGATTTCAGAGAGGAGATTGTGCAATGAAAGTCGAACTGAAACTTTTCGCTTCTCTGAGATGTCATATCCCTGGGAACATCGGATCGGATCCTTGGATAGCGGATATTGAGGAAGGAACGACCATCAGAGAACTTCTGGAACTCTCGGAGGTTCCTCCTGACACCTGCAAAATTATTTTTGTAAACGGCATTCATGCCCAGGACGATGAGATTCTGAAAGACGGAGACAGGGTGGGCATCTTTCCGCCGGTGGCCGGAGGATAGTTGGAGTGCCAAAGTTACACTTTGGCTGTGCTGAAATTTATTTCAGTAATCCAGAAGGAACTGAGTCGTGGTATGTGTGCGGACCGATTAAACCTGGAAATATTATAGCATCTCTGTCCATGACTATGCCGCATCTGCAAAAAGCCTCAAAACCGGAACTGCCCGGATGAATGTGAACATATCCCCGGCCGCAACATCCATGTCTCTGATGTGATCTTCCGGGTTCCGGGGTTCGGGAAGAGGATCGCCGTCCTCATAAAGACCCTCCAGGTGAAAACAGAGCGCATCCTCCATGTTTCCCAGCGTCTCCTCAAGGGTCTTTCCTGTGGTTATGCAGCCCGGAACATCGGGACTGTACGCACTGAAATTGTTTCCGCCTTTTTCGATTACAACCATGTAGTGTGCCATAATGATTCTCTCCTATCTGTCCAGCCCTGCCTGCCTCTCAGAACCGAATCCAGTGTCCCGGGCCTGACATCATCGTTGAGATGGCCCGGAACTGTGACTTTTTCCGTCTTTGCCGGATGGCGGAACTGTCTGTGGGAGCCTCGGGTTCTTACCAGCTCCCACCGTCGTTTTTAGTTCCCTGATTTTCATAGATGATTATGCTTCCTCAAGTTGGTCCACCTAGCCCTCAAGGTACATAAAAAATGTCAGTGTTGCAGGTGGGTAAAGTGCTTCTCTGACAGCTTCACAACGCCAATGCCGCGGGAGAGTCACCCGCGGGCAATCCGGACAGTTTATTCCGCAGCATAAGACTGCCTTGCAGCAGAAACAGCAAGCTTTCTGGAAACCAGTTCGTTCAGAGTCACCCCTTCTCCGACCGCTTCCACGGCAAGTGTGCGATGCAGCTGTCTGTCAATTCTCAAATCAAGACAGCCGTCATACGTTCCGATGTCCGGCGGGCTGGGGATCGGCTCATTGTGTTTCTGAAAGCTTTCCCTGACAGCCTCCCATGCGGTTCCGAGTTCCCTGAGAGCATTTTCCGGTGTGTCTGAAAATGCCGATATATTGGGCATCTCAGCGAAATACGCCAGCCAGTCGCCGTCCTCGTCTTTGTAAAGACTGATGCTGAAACCGTCAAACTGATCCATTTCTCATCTCCTTGTCATGCTGAGTTAAAAATTGCCTGACCTGATACCCTTTTGCCTTTCCCCCGGGACGGGGCTGAACAGGAAGGCGGAATCTTCCGGGTGAATGCCAGACCCGGTGACTTCCTTTCTGGTGATCAAATACCCATCCGCTCTGGGAAAGCAGTGTTTCAAACTGGCTGAAAGACAGGCCCGAGGGAGCATTCCTGGCTTTTGCCAGAAGTTTTTCAGCTTTTGTCATATATGAACCTCTCCTTTTTTATCCCTCTTCAAGTTTGTCCGTCTGGCTCTCAATGTACCTGACAGGCTACGCTGTCACCATTTTCCGGCATATATCAATGATCCACTCACTGACGCTTTTCTCCCGGTGTCCGGCCTCGGCCGCCACCGATATGAGAAGATCGTCCGGCATGTCCAGTCCGATCCTTCGTTTTCTTCCGGGTTCGGGCACGGGGCGGTTCAGTTCCCGGGCCGTCTCAATCCATTCCCGGATGATGATCTCAGCATTGGAAAGGGCTTCCTGACAGGTTTCCCCGTCCGCCATGCATCCGGGCAGTTCAGGGACTTCCGCAATGAATGCCTCATCGTCCCTGCTCCAGTATATGATAATTTCATAATGAGTCATCTGTCCGAGTCTGCGAGTCTGTATCTGGCAATCAGATTGCGGGTCTGTCTGACCTGATACGGTTTGGCCCTGCCTGTCTTTGGCTGGACCTTCTTCTTACGGCATCAGGCAGACGGGGGATTTGTCTGACAACTTTCTTTTTAAATTTTACCGTCCATGACATGACGGATATTTTTATACCATTTTTTGATATATTTCAAGGCGGAAATTTGATATCCTTCATAGAAGTTGAAAAGTGGTTTACACTTTTTCCGGCTTGCAGATTATAGTGCCTGACCAAATAAGTTCTGACAAGTTCCAGAAGCTGCAAAGCCTCATCGAACAAGGGGCTTCGGGAAAATCCACTTGTCAGAATTAATTTGGTCGCGCACTACTACCACAACTCACAAGTTCGTCACCCCTCTCTTATATAATAGATAAGAGGGGGTGACGAATTTACGAGTTGCTGTACT
>JAOZLU010001102.1 GCA_029934695.1 Desulfobacterales bacterium
AGACAGGTGTTGAAGGCCATGAAAGCTATGCGTTTTTTTCTGTCAACGGAGATATAATGCTCCCCGGGTCCGAAATCAGGGGCATGCTCAGTTCTGTGTATGAGGCCCTGACGAACTCCTGCTTCCGGGTCTTTGATGAAGGATATCGGCTTTCCTGGCGGATGGAAGCGGACAGAAATGTCCTGATGCAATTCAAGCCCGGGAGAGTCACCGATAACGGGCTGAGAATAGAGGAAATGAAGGAATACAGGTATCCGTTTTATGACAGAGACTGTTCTGACAAAAAATCCCAGGAAGCATATTTTGATGAATGGGAAAGGAGTATCACTCTGACTGATGATTCTCTGGAAAAGATGGCAGAGAGGAAAGGAGATATTTCCCCAAAGGATTTAAAGGTTTTGAAATCCCTGAAAGGCAAAAACTATAAAAGCACCGAAGGGCTTCTGGCAGCTTTTAAAGACAAGGGAGGGGATACAGGGGGGAATATCCTGGGCCTGATTTTCAAATATGCCGAGCGGATAGGAGATGTTCCCCGTTATGAACATCCCACGGATACGGACAGGATGATGCTGTCTTTGTCAGAGTACAACCGTAATCAGAAATCAGACGGGAAAAGAGCCTATAAGATAATCAAACCTGCCTCGAAACTGGGAAAGGGCGCTTATTTCATGTTTGCCGGGACATCTGTTGAAAATAAGCGGATTTGCAATCCGGCCTGTACTGATAAGGCAAATAAATCTGTTAAGGGGTATCTCAAAATTTCAGGACCTAACAAGCTGGAAAAATATAATATCAGTGAGCCGGAGCTGGATGGTGTCCCCGAAGACAGAAACTGTCAGATTATCCATAACAGGATCTATCTGCGAAAGATTTTTGTGGCAAATGCCAAAAAGAGAAAAGAGCGTGATCGCCTGGTGGGTGAATTTGCCTGTTATGATCCTGAAAAAAAGGTCACTTACAGTATGACAAAACGCTGTGAGCGGATTTTTATAAAAGACAGGGGGAGAACGCTTCCTATTACTCATGAGGCATCTGAATTATTTGAAATTCTTGTGCAAGAATACCGTGAGAATGCAAAGCGTCAGGATACCCCGGAAGTTTTTCAGACCCTTCTCCCTGATAATGGCAGGCTCAATCCCGGTGATCTGGTCTATTTCCGTGAAGAGAAAGGCAAAACCGTTGAAATCATCCCGGTCCGCATCTCCCGGAAGATAGACGACAGGCCCATCGGCAAGCGTCTTCGGGAAGACCTCCGCCCCTGTCACGGCGAGTGGATTG
>JAOZLU010000573.1 GCA_029934695.1 Desulfobacterales bacterium
CAAAAATGGCAGCCCCTAGGCGAAATTTTTGCTTTTGGCAGAACATTTTTTAAAAATGCCATATATGACAGCGGGTCAGAGGATGGAACGGATGAAACCTGCAAACATGTCGGCCCTACCCCCGGATAAAACCCGTATCATATCTGCCTGCCCCCTTTCCCGATTTTCATTGATTGCATGAACCTCATTGATCTGCCTTTTGCTTCCTTTATTATCTGTATCCGTATTTTAATCTCTCTCCGTAATCCGACCCGGGGTCTGAAAAGCATCTTCAGACAGATATGCGACATTTCGCAATATGCGATATTTCATAGCCTGAACATACGATATTTCGTAAATTGCAGAGTTGCCATAATATGACAAAATAAATAAAAAGATAATGAATCTGATATGTTATCATTCTGGGTACATAATGGCATGGAAGTTGCCATATATTAAGGTATGGGTTTGCAAATAAAGACGCGTAAAAATTCTGAGCATATCATTTCTGTCACTATGAAAAAAAAATCAGAAACTGTGTGCGAAATGATCACTATGAGCTGATTATATTATTAAGAGACAATGACACTGTAAAAGTTCTGAGCAAATTCAAATTTACCGAAAAGGAGCATAGCTATGAAATCCGATTATGATGACAATGTTCTTCCGGCGCAGTGCATACTCAGCCAGGAGCAGCTGGAAAATATAGAGGCTGTCCTGAAGCATGATCTGATCGGGATTGGTGTACGCACGGTGCTTCTTGTTGATATGTCAGGCAATATTGTTGCAAAGCATGACAACGGGAATTGCAGTGATCTGAATTCCTTGACTGCCCTTGCAGCAGCGAATTGTATGTCAATGGATGTTCTGGCGAATATTATGGGAGAAAACGGATTCCGTCTTCATCTGCTTAAAGGAAGAAATCAGAACGCTCATTTCAGTAAGATAAACAGGCGTTTTTTACTGATCACCCTTTTCAGCGAAGAGGTGTCACTGGGCCTGCTGCGCCTGCAAATCGGAGATGATGCCAGAAAAATGAAAGACATATTCAACAAAACAGTGAAGAATGCATTTTTCCACCTTTCTTTTCCTCTGGGATTTGCCGGGGGAACAAGGGCAGGTTTGAAAAAGATGCATCCGGCCGGGGCTTGAAAAAAAAATTCTCTGTTCGGAACTGAGGGGAGGGACTGCATATAATAAGGATGAGGCAGATGCCCCTCGTTTCGGATGTTTTGAAAAAAATAAAAAAAATGTCGCAGGAATGGTCTTTTCCCTATCTTATACAAGCAGAGGAAACAGGGGAAACAAGAAAGGCACATCGGATGTCACGAATTTGGGAATATCGGCCATTGTATGATTTAAAAAAGTCGGCTTCCCTGTTTTGCAGAAAACAGCAGGTCGGCCAAGGCGGCATATTTGTAGCATTTGGCAAAAAAAACACGATTCCTAAATTTTTTTGTCCGAAAACAAGATTTTTTCCATCTTATAAAAACAGAGCTGCAGAGAGGGGAATATAATAAATTTTGCGTTTTTTCAATTTGCTGTCGTGAAACATCGTTTTTTCTTGCCCTGAGCTTGTCGAAGGGCGCATTTTAACAATACAGAAGGGAGGTGATAAGGAATCAGGTTTGTATGAAATGTATCTGCAAAGTCCGGGGAAGAAAGCGCACGGTAAAAAAGCATCCTGGCAGATGGTCCCGTATGTTTTGGCTTCCAACCCCCGAACTGTCTGCAATATACACCGGCTCATGATTTTTCTTACATGCGGGTGTGAAAAAGGGCAGAGAAGCTTCTCCGGCTTGCGGATACAGGATAAGGGAAAGAATGAATTTGGCAAAAATATTTTTGAAACCAAATTGAAATTTTTAAGAAAGGAGAATAGCTATGTTTACCAACATGAACTTTAAACGGGTTTTGCTTGCGCTGATGCTGACGGCCGCGTTCTCGTCGTTCCTTCCGACAGGCGTATTCGCTCAGATGGCTTTTGTACCGAGTGTGCCGGGTGACGGCAATATTACGGAAATCTCTTTTAACGAAGGGCAATTCAAAGGAGTGGTATCCGTAGGAAATGAAAGCAGCAGCCCGTGTGCGGATTGTGACAGCATCGGGTGTGTCAAAATGGTTAAAGCCAGGATACAGGCAAAAGGCAGCAGTCCTTATGCTTCAAATGATCTTTCTGCCGGTCCGGTCTGGCCCGATGCAGGATCGAATTTTCGATATACCCTGCCTGTCCATATCCCATGTGAGCGTGATGACAACGGTATCTGTACGGGTGACACGATAGACAGGCAGAACTACAATGTCTCATGCACTGTTTATTATTCAAACAGCAATGACAGTTATCTGCATTTTAAAAGCAGGTCTGCCGATGCACGGTATCTGAGTGTCACGCCTCTGCATTTTACAATGACACCGGGTTATATCTCAGGCACCGTCTCCATCTCAGGCGTGAACCTGAACTACGGATATGTCACTGCTCGCTCGGCAGATTATGTCAATACGAGGATAAGGATCGGCTCTGACGGGAAATTCTGTTTTCCGGTGCAGGCGCCGACCGATGATATCACAGTGTCTGCCTGGGTTTATACAACCGAGGGGGTCAGGTTCAGTCTGGAAAACCAGACCATCACTCACATTAACCCGGGCGATACGAAGATTATCAACTTTTCCGTGAATCCGGGTTATGTTCAGGGTACAGTGACCATAGGCAACGGAGCGACCCTGAGCAGCGGACGGGTCTATGCAGGAAATGCCAGAGCACCGCTTGGTGTGTCCGGTTCCCAGGGAACATTCCGCTTTCCTGTCACACCTCAGAACGATGTCAAGGTGACAGTCAACAATATCTCGGCAAGCACCGGCAATGTCTATCACCTGCCAAGCAAGTCTGTGAATGTCTCCGCAGGCAGCACGACAATTGTCAATTGGAACTTTAATCCCAAAAGTGCTGTAAGCGGTGATTTTGTTCTGAACTGTCTGGGAAGCAACACGGTTGACAAACATTGGGTAATGGCAAACGGCGGTGCGGGCTGGAAAAAGACGAGCATCTCCGGTAACGGCCCTTACTCCCTGGATTATCTCCTTCCCGGAGATTACAGCTTTGAATATCGTTATGACTCTGTTCACAAGATGCCTCTGTCATTCCTGAACGACGGAGATGACTATTTCCATCCTCCTTATGAATTTTACAACAGATCCGTCACCGCACCTGCCAGCGGCAGCGGCACCAATGATGTGATATGTGATGCGGCATTTGTCAACGGCAGGATCAACTTCCTGAAAGCTGACAGACTCAGTGTTGTTGATATTCAGGATACAACCTGGGCAAACATTTTCGGATATGGTGTCGAAGACAGTGCCGGAGGTGAGTCCCGGGACAAGATTGATGTTGAAACCGGCGCGTATGATCTGATTGTGTCACAGGGAGACTGGCGTGTTTATCGCAGCGAATTCAAGTTTGACGATCCTGAAATATCCTTTAACAATCACGATCCGGTTTATCTGAACTCTTATCTGCATATAACCGATCAGGCCAAAAAAACTGAGGAGTCCGGGAAGATTTCCCTGAACAGCTGCCAGACTTATAATGAAGAAATCAGATTTATGACCGGCGCTGTCACCTTTATATATCGGGTGCGGGAGGGCGATACGCTGAAATCTCCCTGGCTCACAGGCGGCACAAAGGAGCGGGCAAGCGGTCTTGTGGCCGACATCAGCAATAGCAGAACCAAGACCATGGGGATATGGAACCCGGACAGGGATCCCGCGGCCGGAGAGGCAACCATGATCGGCACTCCCGGATTGTACAACATAATAGCAGGCGGTATTCTCAACGGAGTGAATGTCACTTTCGGCGCTCAGGGAGAAATTGAGGTTGTCGAGGGCGATCATAACGAGATATTCATTGATGTTTATTCTCCCACTCTTAAAGTTGAAAGCCCCGCAACCGTCTGCCGTTCCCTTATGAACGACGTTGTCACGGTCTCCGGCACTGCCACCGATGATGTCACGGGAATTGCCAGTATCACTGTGAATGACGAACCTGTGGATTTCACCCTCACGAATAACCCTGACGATCCGAAAGAGGTTTCTTTCAGTGCTCAGGTTGCTCTGGATATTGACGCTAACACAGTTAAAATCGTTGTCAAAGATCGCCTTGGCAAAACAGCGTCCGAGACCCGGTACATTTATACCGCAGGTCTGTTCACAGTGGGATCAGGCGGACTTGTCAGCACAGATTACCTGTATGACGGGGGTATGTACGAAGGGGAACTGGGCATTTTCAGTCTTTCAGGAATGGATAATCTGGAACCGAACTCCGGCCTGTTTGCTGAGGAAGCTGCCAGACGGGCATTGTCAGGCACCCCTTCCGGATATGTGATTCTCTCCGACGCAGAAGAGGGCGCACGACTCAGCGGCCAGTTGGGTTCGGGCGGAGAACTTCATGATTGGAATG
>JAOZLU010001103.1 GCA_029934695.1 Desulfobacterales bacterium
ACAATATCGCAATACATGGAAAAAATGTGCAGAATTTTTCCATTTATTCCACCTGTTTTTTTTCCTTGCTTTCCGTTATATTAACTGATACAGTAAATGAATGGAAAATTCAGAGGGGATTTTCCATGTTCCGTGATGCAATATTTCAACAGGTGGAAATTTTTGCATCGCATAAGGGTGATATGTGGAAAATTTTCCATATATCAACACTGTTATTTTTTAAGAAGAAAGTGAGGAAAAATGAAACAGCTTATTCGTAGCTCAGTATTTCCCCTCATCGTTGTTATGGGATGTGTTATCCTGAATAATTTTTCGGCGCTGGCAACGGATGGGGATAAAGCGCAGGTTTTACGGTATGTCAGAGATGATATACCGGGCGATGTGAATGGTGACGCGGCGATTTCTTCCGATGATCTGACGAAAGTTTTACATTCTGTGGCAGGAAACCGGGTCGGATCAATAATGTTTCCTTTTGATATCGACGGAGACAGAATAACAGGAATGCCCGAGGCGATATATATTTGGAAAATATTACGACTTCCGGGATCTTCAGGCGAATCAGGCGGGAATGCTGCCATGACAGTCGGAAACGCCGCAGCCAAGGCGGGAGAGCAGGTCAGCATTGAGATAACAGCGGAAGGGGATGCCGACATTGCGGGGGCTGCCTTCGCACTTGAATACAGCCCTGATCTTATTTTGGGTGATGTGAGAACAGACTTTTTTGAATTCCTTGAAACCGATTATGATGACCCGGGGAGGACAGAGCTTGCGGCTGTGGGGCCCGAATCTGACGGGAAAATCTTGTTCACGCTGAATTTCACCATCAAGGATGATATCTCACCCGGAAAATACGATATCAATATTGTGCAAAAATATCTTGACAGTGAGCCGATTGATGTTCTGTATGACAGCAATCTGGAAGACTCGAATGGCATAACGACGAGTCTCTCAGGGGGATCAGTAACTGTGAGCGAAACCTGTACCTGTGAGGGACTTTATACGGAGGAACAGATGAATAAAATGGTTGAGGCTATTCTCATATGGGGAGATACTGACGGTGACAAGAAAATAGGACTTTCTGAAGCTATCCGTGCCTTACGGGTAACATCGGGGGTTACTGAGCCAGCGTCTGAAGCAAAAAAATAACCAGTCAATGAAGCGGACGGCGGGGGCTGGCTCTCAATGGAAGATTTCAGTCAATCCCCCGCCGCCGCTTATCTCAGGCGTTATGGTGCGACAAGAAGTCGCATTGTTTAGTGTTTTCAGTAGTTCAG
>JAOZLU010000574.1:0-2041 GCA_029934695.1 Desulfobacterales bacterium
TATGGCATGTTCAAGTGCATACGTTCGTGTGTAGTCATACCTGTTACAATAAGGAGGGGATGTGATAATTGCCTGATATTGTTTGCTTTTAATCTTTGACAATATATTCAGGCAGGAACCTGAATGCAGTTCAATATGCCCGGACGTGACACTTTGCCTGTCATTAATATCTGCAAAAAGATCCAACTGAATATTCCTGCCATTCAGATCATTGAGGACTTCATCAAGTTTGGAAGTCATTGCTTTTTCAAACGTAAAGATTTTGCCTTTATCAAATTTGCTCTGTCCCCTCCTTCTCCCAGAACGATAATCCCAACGCAGACATTGACCATCTTTCCGGGTATAGCTCACCGATTCCAGAATACATAATAAGGCAAAAAGCAATATTCCACGGATATTTTCCTTTTCTTTCCTTATAGTGCTTAAAAACTGGGACAATGCTTTTTCAGTATCTTCAGGATACGCTCCGGATGTGATCCTGAGGGTATTGATGTTTTCCACAGCGTCAACATTTTTCCACGGCAGGTGATCTCTCCAAAACTGAATTCTGCTGATATCATTCTGATTCAGTGTATCTGAATTTTTCCTGTTCTCAATGATCTTCTGACCCACCGGCAACAGTTCAATTCCTTCTGAATTGTACCCGAGTTCTGAGGATGCAAATAATGTTGTTCCAGAACCGGCAAACGGATCAAAGATGGTTCCTTTTGGAATGTCATATTCAGACAGCAGATGCTGAACCAAAGCGGCTGAAAAAGCTTCTTTATATTTGTACCAGCGATAACCTGAAAGTTTTTTATTTGCCTGAAAGCTTACAAGCTGTCGGGTCAGATTATTATCAACCTTTATAATGCCCTTAAAATGTGAAAACAGCTTTTCATCAAGGACCTTGACACATTTTATGTATTCGTTATCTTTGCAAAATTTTTTCATCAGGTTCCCCAAACTCTTTTTTCAACTTTTCACTGCCGAGTTTCTGATATGAAACCTGCCAAATATTTACGCCGGTTATCATTGCTGAAACGAACCCGACAATGATAACAGGAAAAATCTGAAGCACATGGTTTGCAAGGGTGAATCCGGCAGCATCATTTGAAGAAACCCCGAAAAGAGACAGGGCAAATATCCCGCCTGCTTCCCAAAGTCCCCAGAATCCCGGGACAGAGGGAAGAGCGATGAAAAAACAGACAATCACCATGACTGCTGTTATCTCCGGGTATGACAATCCGATTCCCGGGCAGCCCAGTGCAAAGGAATAGTATGAAAACGCATGAAGGCTCCAGATCATCACAGAGAGACATACACAAATTCCCATCTTTTTTGGGGATCTGACCAGTGAAAAGCCGGAAGCGAAATTTTCCACAAAACAGACCAGAACAGAACAGACTTTTTCTTTTATTTTCTCTTTAAAAGAGGCTCCGGCAAAGAAAAGCAGGGAAGGGATTCCCATGATAATTCTGTTTATAAACATTCGGGTTGCCCTGATACTGAGCATAACAATCCCTATAATAAGGAATATGATCAGATTTAAGAGTCCCCTGCCAACCACTTCCAGCATTTCCCTGTTCAACTGGTAATCACCGAAAGGAATACTGAAATCGGGATCTATTCTTACAAAGGAAAACACGATCCCGAAAAGGATGATCAGCAAGCCCAGATCAAATACCCGTTCCGCGGCAACCGTTGCAAGTCCGGTGGAAAAAGGAACATTATCCTTTTTTTGCAGAATTACCGGCCGCGCCACTTCACCGACCCTGCCCGGAAGTATGCAGTTTAGCATGAAACCGATCATCAGAGGATGAAATGCCCGCCAGAAACCTATCCTTCCTGCGGGGCAGGATTCCGGGCCTGAACCCAGAATGATCTGCCATCGAAATACTCTCAAGCCAAAAGCAATTAAAATAATCAATACAGACGGGAATACCCAAAAATAATTTATAGAAGTCATATAAATGACAAGCTCTGTAAATGGCACATTTCTGAACGCCAGATAAAGTGCTGCCGCAGATACAGTTATCCCCAGCATCAGGGAAATCAGCAT
>JAOZLU010000574.1:2141-4423 GCA_029934695.1 Desulfobacterales bacterium
TTCATCTGCGGTTCATATCAGTTTGGGACACCTGAAAACGAACAACTGACTGCTATTTATAAGGATATAAGTCTTAAGTTTCTGATCCTGACGGATTTTGTGGTTATACATGAATTTCAGACAGTTACGATTCCACAGACCGCAGATGAACATTGAACAATCCATCTGCGTTTATCTGCGTTTATCTGCGGTTCATATCGGTTTGGGGACACTGACTGCTATTTATAAGGATGTAATTTCCCTGGCCCTTATGATATCTTTTCTGATCTGTTCCGATAATTCAGGAATACCTGAAAATTTTTTTTCATCTCTCAGCCGTTCTATGAAATTGACCCGGATATTTTCTCCATATATATTATCATTAAAATCAAGAATATGAACCTCAACAGTGTATTCATGATCGTCAAAGGTGGGACTGTATCCGATATTCGCCACACCTTTATATTGCTGCTCCCGGGATTCCACTGCAACCGCATAGACACCGGTTTTGGGAGCCAGTTCATCATACAGTTTTATATTTGCGGTGGGAAACCCGAGCAGCTTGCCACCTCTGTCGCGCCCGGTTTCGACCTTTCCCCGGATTTGGTAATATCTTCCCAGCAATTTTTGAGCCAGACCAACATTTCCATCCGTGACAAACTCACGTATCCGTGTGCTGCTGATTCTGCCCGCATTGTGCAGTGTCTGTTGTATCCAATCTGTCACAATCAGTTCAAAATCAAGGGGTTTTGTGTATGTTTTTAAAAACTCAAGGTTCCCTTCACGGTTTTTCCCGAATGCATAATCCCTCCCCACCACAATGACTTTCATTCCAATGCGCTTTACCAGAAGGTCGGCCACAAATTCCTTTGCTGTAACAGATGCAAATTTATGTGTAAAGGGGACGCAAATCAGCACATCAATTCCAGATCGTCCGATCAGTTCCACTTTCTGTTCATAAAGCGTGATCTGAGGGGGATATCCGTTCTGTTTTAATACCCGCATCGGGTGCGGCTCAAAGGTCATGGCCACAGCCGTGCCCCCGAGCGCGTCAGCTTTTTCAATAACCTCATGAAAAAGTGCCTGGTGTCCGATATGCACCCCGTCAAAATTGCCGATGGTGATCACCGCATTCTTATACGGTTCCCTAATCTTTTCAATATCTTCTACAAGTTCCATTTTTCCCTTTATTTTATTTTCAGAATTATCTTGACATGACCAAATAAAAAGTATATTTACTCCATATTAAACATGAAAGCAATCTTTTTCAAGTTTTGTTTATTTGTGCCGAAGTGGCGGAACTGGTAGACGCGCTAGGTTCAGGGTCTAGTGGGGGTTTCCCCGTGGGAGTTCGAGTCTCCCCTTCGGCACTCCTTTTAAAATAAAAGGGTGTAACTTCAGATAGTTACACCCTTTATTTGTTGGTATCTGCGGCTTTACGAATCCAACAGGTTCACATGCCTTTCCCCGGCTCCGGGTATCAGACGACTGTAACTGTCAAAACTTCAAAAAATGAAATTATGGAACAAATTGTCAATCTCCATATCGAAAGACTGCCCGAAGGTGTATGGCTGGCAATATCTGAGGATGTCCCCGGACTGGTCGCTCAGGGCAAAACGATCTCAGAAACGCTTGAGACAGCAAGGGATGTGGCAAAAAAAATCATAGAGGCAAGAGCGGAAAGAGCTGCCGATGCGCTTAATCTGGAGCCGGTCGGGAACACTTTTGACTGTCCTCTGATCATAGGTGCATAATCATGGGACGTTTAAGCGGTTTCAGATACAGGGAAATCATAAAACACCTGAAAACTTTCGGTTTCAGACTTGACCGACAGGCAGCCGGGAGCCATGAAATCTGGTACAATGAGCAGAATGACTCTTATACGACAATCCCGAATCATTCCGGAGATATGCCCGAAGGTACGCTCAGAGCGATTTTGAAGCAGGCTGGCATCAGACCGGATGAATTTCTGAAGGCAAGATAATTGATAAGACCTATCTTTTCAATAGATTAGAATAAAAACGCAAAACCCCCTTCACGAGTACGAAGATTCACATACCTTTCCCCGGTTCCGGGCGGTATAGATGCCCCCATCTGCTCTTAATGCAGGCAACTGATCCCGTCAACTCCTGTTTTTTAACTCTGTTATCATCCAATTTGGTTTTCCCAGGCATGTTTTTTGCATGTTAAGCATAAAAATAACCACTTGACCGAAAAATTGGGCATCCTTCATTTGTCAGTTTACTGTAGTACAGCAACTCGTAAATTCGTCACCCCCTCTTATCTATTATATAAGAGAGGGG
>JAOZLU010001104.1 GCA_029934695.1 Desulfobacterales bacterium
CAGATACAAATACGACGTTATACTCCGGCGGCCTGAGTACCCCGCCCATTCCCTGAAGTTCGGGACGGCTGACTCCGAGAAGCATTTCCGCATATCTTTCAAAGGGATACGCGGTACGTTCGGCAATAATCTGTTTTGCGCTCTGCAACTCTTGAAGAGCGGAATCCCCCCATTCAGATAACGCAGCTTCTATGGCAGGCAGGCTGAGATTCGGAAATGTCTCCCCAAATGCCCCCATCTCATCTGAAATCGGAGAATCGCCGGCATCCTCTTCTGGCGGATCAGGGACCGGGCTTTTTTCCTGAATCGCCTCATAAAACCCCGGCAGCATATCCAGTATCTCCCCTTCACGAGATATGCCCTCAGCATCCGCAGACCGCACATCCAGAACCATATCCAGACAATATCTGCAAGACAGAATATGCTCCCGGAACTGCCGGTTCTCTTTCGGATCAAGCTCATGCAATGCATAATCAATGGCCTTGTCAGACTCCGGACAGTCGAGCGGCTTGGATGCGCCTGCCTCCTGAAAGGTTTTGCAAAGACTCGCCATGAGTTCTTCGGGGATTTCAGGTTCCTTTATATCTTCAGGATCAGGAAGACGGGTCAGCCACCAGCGGTCAGAATTGTATTCCCTGGCTTGCAGGGCTTCAAATATATCGCTGACCAGTTGAAAATATCCGAAATATTCATTGAAGCGTGTCTCAATTTCGGCAAATCTTTTCTGGACAATTTTACTGTCTATGGTTCCATGAAAGGGCTCCTCTCGGAGTTCTTCGATTGTCAGGGCAATATTTTGAAAAAGAATCAGGAAGTCCGACGCGATTTCCCTAAGATTCACATCTGTCCATTCTGAGTCATCAGACAGATTCCTGTCCTGGCCCATTCGCCGCACTTTGCCCAGGGTATCGTCAAGCATGTTCAGACGGGCCATCATCCCGTGTCGAAGGATTCCCTCAATCCGAGTCCTGGCAGTCAGCAGATGTTCCAGCGATTCTTCGGCCCTGATTCTCATGGACTCAAGCTGTTTCCTGTACGGCGCGTATGCCCTGGGCATCTCATCGCTGCTCATCCGCTCCATTGCCATACGGCTTCGGGTGCGGTTGCTCAGGGCTGTGATCAGAAGATAATTCTGATCATGCTCCTCCCAAGGGTCATGCCATTCCTCCAAAGCCCAGAGATATGAGCTGATGTCCTCGGTTGCCTGTTCAAACAGGTCGTCCCATGACAAGTTATGTTGGGTGTTTATATTCATCAACATGGTTTCAAAC
>JAOZLU010000575.1 GCA_029934695.1 Desulfobacterales bacterium
TTTGTCCATGTCCACATAACGGGGCTGTTTTCTGACTTTGACGGAGAAGTTTCCAGCTTCTCCGGAAACATCTTCGACTTCCGAAAGCGTTAAAAGTTCAACGTTCAAGTGCCGACCGCACTCGACCAACTTGGGTGAGATAATTCACATGGCGCAGTCATTGGTGGGGAAGGTTTTATCCAGTTGTGCCATGGTTCCGCCGATTCCCGGGCTTTTTTCCACAAGATAGACATAGTACCCGGCATCGGCCATATCCAGAGTCGCCTGGATACCGGCAATCCCTCCGCCAACGACCATCACCGATCCGATTATTTTGTTTGCCATACACATACCTCTTTTTCTTCCGGTGTTTTATGATCAGCAAATCGAAAATCCCCCCGATGGGGATTTTTGTTCGGTCTTTACAAGACGACCTGCTGACAGTTCATCGTCCATGCTTCGCAGAAGTATCCTGCGGCATCATGGACTGTTGTTTCTATTATTCTGTATTATTTCCGATTTCCCGAAGCAGCCACTCACAGGCTTTGGGAATTGCAGACTGAACCGCTTCCGAGAGTCCCGGACGAACCTCTTCCGGAACATCTTCGATCTGAACGGCCAGGATTCGGACATCCACGCCGCCCTCATCCCGGAGTTCCCGGAGCAGGTTGACCGAAGGAAACTGGTGCATACAGAAATCCCCGGATTTCTGACACGGAACCTGGTCAATGGGCAGTTCAAACACCTCCCCAGGCTGACGCTCCGGGAGACACACCGCATCCAGGATAAGGATGCACTCGGGCCTCTCGGGTGAGATCGCCAGATCAAACAGAAATTCTCCGATGCTCGTGCCCACGTCTTCGGCCATGACGGTTTCCGGCAGATGGTGATGTTGGTGAAGATGTTCAATCACTGCGGGGCCAAATCCGTCATCGCCGAACAGCAGGTTGCCACATCCGAATATCAGAAGGGGTTTGGTAAATAATTCTCTGATCATCTGGAGTTAATGCCCTCATATCCTTAAAATTCACAAAAAAACTTTATTTTATAACTGAAACACGGCAATTACCGATAGCTTTTTTTGTGTCTTTTTGTAAAGTTTTCAACCAATCTCTGACAGGTTCTTTCCAAGATCATTTTGATAAAACTTGACCTGTAATCGCTGTTTTTTTGTCTCTTTTTTATCTGTTCCCATAATCTTGGCACTGGTTCAGTTCAATGGGATTTTTCAGGGGAATCGCCCGGATTTGTCTTAAAAAACGACAGGTTGCCCGTTTTTGGCATACCTGTGTAACAGGCTGATTTTACATGATTTCCCATTGAACTGAACCAGTACCATAATCTTACAATATACTTTTTTGGGTTCAATGTCAAACATTTTATTTTTCCCGGCATAAAAGCATGAACAACAGAGTCTGTTGGCACAGGCGTTCCAATGATTTTTACGGCTCATCAGAATCGCTTCCCGGTATGTTTCCTTTGATCGTTCAATTCTGTATTTTATGATTAATGTTCCAACCTGTTGCATAAGGGCGTGAACTCCCTCTTCTGAAGGCATAATGTGCAGTTTCCTGCCATGTTTACAAAAAGTTTGCCCGAGGAACGTAAAGCCATCCTTAATATATGTGATCCTGGTCTTTTCCGGGGATAATTCAAGACCACGCTCTGCAAGGAACCTTTCGACAGCCGGTCTGACATTGTTTTCGAGAATCCTTTCGGATTTACCCGTTATAATGAAATCATCGGCATATCGAATAAAATTGACTCCCGATCTGCGTGGTACGGACTGCCGCACCGTTTGTTCAAGCCCGTCAAGAACCATGTTGGCCAGGGTCGGGCTGATGATGCCGCCCCGGGGTGTCCCTTTTCGTGTCGGATATGTTATGCCTTTCCCGACATATCCGGCCTCTGACCATTTCCTGAGAACCTGCTTATCCGTAGGAATGTTCTCAGTCATCCAGTCAGAGCTGATATTATCGTAACACCCTTTAATATCAGCTTCAGGCACCCATGTTGCCGAATTCGGCTTTGACAGACATTTAAACGCCTGCGCCACTGCATCGGCGCACGACCGAAGTTCTCGGAATCCGCAGGAATTCGGATCGGCGGTCGTTTCTGCGACCGGGTTCAGCGCAAGTTTGTACAATGCCTGCCCGACAGTGCATGGTCGGAATACTCAGAGGACGTTTCTTCCCGTTTTTCTTGGGAATGTATATCCTTCGCAATGGTTGAGGCTTATACCCGCATCGACGCAGACTGCGGACAGCCTGGTATTTCGATGATAATAACAGCCGGGTTTGTTTTACCCCTGAACCGGGCGGGGTCTCGACACAGTAGCATATAAAGTTCCGGGACAGACATAAAATTTAAATCCGGCTTCATGAATAAATTCTGAGGTTAAATTTTTTTCTTGACATAAATTATTTTTTCAGCTAAAAACTGATTTTTTCATCACACCTGAAACGGGTGAGCCTCAAATCTCCTGTCCCTTACAGGGACAACTGAAAGCAGCCTGGCAGTTTTCTGTCCGGCTCACCAGTCCCCGTTTTTTTTGTCCCCAGAGGCAACTTAAAACAGTCCGGCAGTTCATTGCCGGTCAGCACATTTTCCATTTTTTGTCCCCCGGGACAACCGAAAGACAGCCCGGCAATTTGTTGCCGGGGAACCTGATCGACCTATTTTTTTGTCCCGTGGGGATAACTGAAAGACAGCCCGGCAATTCTTTGCAGGGGAATGGGGCGCATCCAATTGCCAAGTCCCGTAGGACGGCTGAAAATAGCCCGCCAATCCATTGCCGGGGACTCCCAGAACGGCCGAAACGAGTGTGTGCCGGGATTACCGATGCCGTTCCTGTATAACAAGAAATGAGGTGAACAATGTCACAAATCGTTACCACTGTTTATCAAAATGTTATGTTACGTCCTTTGACATCTTTGGGCCTGCAAAAAAATCAGCGATTGCAGATTCAAATTTTGCAGGACATAACTGTTGACAAGACCAAACAGGTCATTCAGTCTCTGGTGGGAGACGGTCTGCTGACACCGCCGCCGGGCTTTTCCCAGGTTGAACCTCTGCCCGAAAAAGAACGCAGAAGGCTTTCCGAGGTGTTATGCAAAGCATCTGACAAACCGCTTTCAGAAATCATCATGGAGGATCGGGGTAAATGAGATAATGACCATGAAGAAAACAAAGGATAAAAAGTGGGAGCATCTTCGGTTTCCGAGTGACAGACACTTTTTAAACAGCCTGAGTAAGCCGAAAATGTCGGGAAACAGTTTGTTTGTCATAGAAAAAGAGGATGTCAGAGTGGATTTGAAAGAGATTCACTCCATGGGAGATTCTGTCAGGGATGGCGGGCAGTTCACGGTTTCATCCGGCAGAATTTACAGCTTTCATGATGATATTCTGTATCCCGTTTCCGGGCCCGGAATTGTAAATGTCACATCCAAAGAATACAATATTCTGGTACAATTTCGGAAACATCCTGAAAATGCCGCAAAATCTCTTGCCATCATGGAGAGCGGCGGAATATTTGACCAGACCGAGGCTGCCCGCGTTCGTTATCTGATGAATTTGATGAAGATGAAAAAAGACGGAGATTAGTCATTATGAGAAAATTATCAGAAATGCACTTTTATCTGAACAAAATGCTGAAACCTGATGAATTGGTCATTTTCTTTTCCGATGCGCTGTCAATGAAGATTTCGACATTGGATGACCCGACAGACGGGGCCCCGGCTTTTCTGCAATTAACTCCGTATGAGTCCGGAAGTTTCCCTCTCGGAGTGAACATCGCCTGGAATCCGTCTCATGCCCTCCGCGCATCTCATATAGAAATTGCAGTCAGGCTTTCACTGTATTACAATGCACTGGTGGTCACCGATCTGCCTGACGGATATCCCCGGAAAGAGGATCCCTTCCGCTGGTGCATTGCGGAGCCTGACGGCTCTCTGTCAGAAATTTCAGAATGTATGACTGATGAGAAGGACGGACTTGAACTGGATGAGACAACCAGGAAAGGGATGGCGGAAAATGTGGAGGCGGATCACGGAGAAATCCGGATATGGATGGAACCGGATACGGGCTTTTTCATAAAAATGCCTGTGGAATCAGGTGACTGTGTCAGACTGTCGAGAGAGTCGGCCAGAAAATTGGCAAATGTGCTTGTGACGATGGCGGACAGAGCGGATAAAATTGGCGGAGCGACTGAGTATGTATGAGAATGCTGTCTGCACGGATTTGTCTGTCTCGGAGGGCCTTGTGAGAATAACCCGGCAATTTATTGCCGGGGCGGAGATACCATAATTTGTCCAGTCCCGCAGCGACGGCTGAGATAGCCCGGTAATTCATTGTGTCTTCTACAAGGATTAGGGGATGGCTGAAAACAGCCCGGCAATTTATTGCCGGGGAACCCGATTTCGGATGCCCCGGAAGATAAC
>JAOZLU010001105.1 GCA_029934695.1 Desulfobacterales bacterium
ATCAATAAGTTTTTCGGGTTCAATAGTATAAACATATCTTAGGTTTTTGCATTCCGTAGTGATATCTATACCCATATAAAATAGATTAAAAAAATGTATTAAGATCTATTTGAGCCATACGGCTTTCAATATAAGACTTTACTTGTCTGTTTGGAATTTTTAACAATTTATGTTCAAAACCGATTTTTTCTTTTAAAATTTTGCATACGTCTTTAACCCAGTATGCCATGCTCATCTGAACAATATCTCCGTCAATAGCCTTTGCCATATCCGCAATACGGCTTTTTTCACCTATCCGATCCACGATAATAATGGTTGACATATAATGATTCTGTCTCCCATGCTCCATTTCTCTCTCAAATCTGGAAACTTTATCAAGAGAGATTTCTGTATTTCCCGGGCCGATAAAACCTATGTCAAATCGAACCCCCACACCGGGTTTATATAGTAAGGTTGCATCGCTTTCCCGCTTATCTCCTCTTGATGACAGCCAAAATACTTTGTTATTCTGAGAACTGTCTTCAGGATTGATTAACCGAAATCCGAAAATGCTCAACAATGTGCCCAAGATCAATTTCTCAAACATTTTCCCATATATGGATTTTTCAGAACCTCGTATTGATAATGTTTGTGCGCCTATTGCTGTAAATAAATACAGGATAAACTCCCAGTCAACAGCACATGCTACATTTTTAAGCTGCAATTCGCCTCGCAATTCTCCGAAATCAATTTTACAATTTTCAACAGACCTTTTTAAAGACAGTTCAATGTTTTCCAGATACTTATCGTATTCATCCTCATTGCTCCGCAATACATTCTGAATGCTTTTACCTGTTAAGCCGACAAACCACTGAAGAAACATTTTCTTTCCCGGTGAAATTTTTGTGAGCAACTCTTTTTTAACGATTTCAGGCAATTCTTCAATAAAATCGTCAATCTTGTTATAAGATTTCAAAAATGTTACCAACAAAGCCGCATTTGACAATGCCAACCGTCTTCGGGTAAGCCCTTCTGTTAATGACCTGACATTTCCTCCGCATAAAATAGAAATCACCACTTCTTTGATAATATTCTCTCCAATACGTTCGAGAACATCTTTGCCTTTATAGAGCGCAAAAGATTCGCCGATTTCGGGAATAAATTCTGATATCTTGTATTTCTTTGTCATTTCAATCACTTATTAAAAATCTAAGTTCATTTGATATCGCACAGGTTCATAATTAATCCAGTTGATTGCAGAAACATCAACATTTTTCCATGCGTTGAGTT
>JAOZLU010000084.1 GCA_029934695.1 Desulfobacterales bacterium
AATCGCCGGAAAAATTTGTGCTTAACATCTGGGAATAAAGAAAAGACGGGGAATCGGTTCCACGTCTGAAAGCTCAAGTACAAAAGACGGGGAATCAACCCCATACGCATCAAGCTAAGGATCTGAGCCCCCTATCCGGTGCAGTTTTGTTCTTTGCTGCTTTAGTGGCCAATAAATTTTAAAATTGTCACATAAGATTTGTTCGCCATCAACATATAAGGTTTATATACGAGGGTCAGGATGTGCAAAAAAACAACTTTGCGATAAAGAAAAACTGAGAAAGGATTGAAACAATATGCTGAATCAAAATCATCTGAAAATCATATTTGTACGCCCCCCGTGCCATCTGTGGCCCATTATCAATGAATCTGACAATTTTTTGATGCCCCTTTCATTTCCGAGTCTGAGCGCCTATCTTAAACAGGAGATGCAAGGCGTATCTGTCAAAGTGATTGATTGCCTTCCCTTAAAAATCGGCTATAAATCTTTGCGTAAAATACTGGAAGATGAAAAACCCGATGTTGTCGGAGTGGGTGAGAGTCTCCCATACATTTACGAGGGATTAAAAGTTTTAAAAATTGCAAAGGAGCTGAACCCTGATGTTGTTACAATAGCAGGCGGTCATTTTCACTCCCACATGCCGCAATATTCACTTGGCAATTATCCGGAACTCGATTTTATTGTGCGGTATGAAGGCGAAAAATATCTCAAAGACCTGTTGGAAGCCTTGAGAAATGGCGGTGATATCTCAACGGTAAAATCTCTTGCGTACAGAGACAATGGCAGGATAGAAGAAACAGAACCCGGAAGTTTAATAGAAAATTTGGACAGCCTGCCCATGCCGGACTATGATGCCATGCCCATAGAAAAATACGCACCCTTTGGAAAACTCTGGCCCAAAGCCATCACGGTACAAGCCAGTCGGGGGTGTCCCATGAATTGTTCATATTGTTCATGGAGCGCGCAGGAAGGTGAACATGTCCGTCAGGATGGAAAAATAACGCTGATTCCGGCAAGACGGACAAAAAGCGTCAGCAGGGTCATGGAAGAGATTGATCTGTTATACAATAAATACGGAATACGGTATCTTTTCTGGGTGGACGGAACCTGGAATTTTGATACAGCATGGATTGACAACCTCTGCTCGGAAATTATCAGAAAAGACTATAAGCTTGGCTGGTGGGCGTTTTTAAGACCTGATCTTCTGCTTGAGCAGGAAAAGCAAGGTGTACTCGAAAAAATGGTGAGTGCAGGACTGAAACACACCCTGATGGGCGGAGAACGATGCTCCGAAGAGGAGATCAAGTTTATCGGAAAGCCGGGGATGAAGGGTACGGAAGTCTTTGAAGTTACCCATCTTTTAAAGAAAAAATATCCCGGTGTATTCCGCCAGGCAACTTTTGTCACAGGAATAAGGACTGAGACAAAAGAAAGCATGGAGGCATTAGGAGAATATGCACGAAAGGCAGCGCTTGATTTTACCTCATTCCACCCCATTATGCCCTACCCCGGAACCCCGCTTTGGGAAAAAGCCGACAAAGAGGGCTGGATAGAGGATTATGACTTTTCAAAGTATGATATGTTTTATCCGATCATGCCTTCGGAGAAACTGAGCAGAGCGGAAATTGCACACATCAATAACAAATTACATCAGGATTTCGTCAGAAAACGCCCGTTCAAATACTTGAAAGGCATGTTTTCAACGATAACGATCCGAAGAAAACTCCATTGGTGGTTTCTGTTTTCAAGCGCAAGAGTTCTGCTGAGGGATCTGTATCTTGCCTTAAAAGGTGAAAAAGAATTTGAAGGCCTTGCATCAATAAACAAATTATGGAAGCCCAGATGGTATGATCAATAGATATATATTTCCTTTGCTGTCCGTATGGATCATTGCGGCCTATCTTCATTTGCTGCATTGCCTCCATATGTTTGAGATGGTTTCTTCAACAACCATCATTTATGTTCTGTTTTTTCCTGTTATTTTACTTGAATTTTTGTTCAGCAGTATTTTTTCTTTCGGCCGGATAAAAAGATTTTCAGACATTGAATTCAAATGGCTTCTTTTATTTGGGTGCAGAGTATTATTCTGGTTCGTTTTTTTTAATGTATGGGTCATATTTGTAGTCAATACTTCTGATGATCTGCAATGGCTCAAGTGGTTTGCCCCTCAGTTTTATCTCCAGTTTTATCTGGTACTCAGAGGTGAAAGCTGGATCACGCTGATTGCACTTGGCCTGTGGCTGTTCCTGTTTTATATAATTACAGTCAGAAAAAAGAAACTTCGCCTGTTTTCAGCGATGATATTGCCCAATATTCTTGTTCTGTTATTATTTGCTCATTTATACCACTATGGAGGTGCCGGGGGATTATTTGAAAGTAAGATCACGAAACAGGAGGGTGTCGAGAAAATTTTCAACATCAGGGCATTGGCTTCTCACACAACCCGAAATCACCCACGGGGCATTTTTTTTGATAAAAAGGAAAACGCCCTGTTCGCCATGTTCGGATGTACCTATTGTAAAGATGAAATTCAATATCCTACCATAGTCCGCATAGATATGACGACGGGTGACACACACTATTTTTTAAGCGGCAATATCAGGCAAATTCACTGGGATGCGTCTTCCGGGAGCCTGTTTGCAGCCCCCTGGTATCAGGAAGTTTTTTATGAATTGTCAAAACGTGATTTGTCAACAATCAGGACGTATCCGAATCAGACAGAGGGATTACTTCAATACTGGGAACCCATGGACATTGTCAAAGATGTTGCAAAGCCCCGGGTTTATATCGGCAATGATGTTGAACAGGCTGTCATGGCGTACAATTTGGAAACAGGCAGAATTGACAAGCTGCTGAATCTGCATAAACAGGGATATGTCAAATGGGGCGGGCCAGTGTGGAATATTGTACAGTCAGAAAAAACACGAAAGCTTTATTTTACATCAGGACCTGGTGAAACCCTTTATGAAGCTGATCCTGACACCTTAACCATACTGAGGCACAGAGATTTTTTCGATGTCGTCGGCACCGCACTTGAAATTGATGATGAGCATGGCATATTATATTATCAAAATGGATGTTTTGATAAGATTTATGAGATCAGTCTTGACACTTATGAGGTGAAAAGAACATTGAAAGGCGAAGGCCATGCCAGACGTATCCGCTTGGATAAAAAGCGAAACTGCCTGTATGTGCTGGGATATTTTTCAGGGACAGTCTTTGCCATTGATCTGAATACTGGCCGCCGTGTCTGGACAATAAAGGTCGGAGGTTTGCCTCATGGCATGGATTTAAAAGAAGATATCCTTTGGATTAATTCCATGGCAGGGATTCTGAGGCTGAATCTTAAAACAATCTGGGAAAAAAATACGCATGA
Source organism: Desulfobacterales bacterium (assembly GCA_029934695.1). Classification (GTDB taxonomy): domain Bacteria; phylum Desulfobacterota; class Desulfobacteria; order Desulfobacterales; family 4be13; genus JAOZLU01. Next base: position 3,377 of record JAOZLU010000084.1, read on the forward strand.
ACAATCATAAGCACAAACTCCTTCTTCTCAATCCTCCGTCTGTGAAACCTGTATTTCGTGACTGTTATTGCAGCGGCACGTCCAAAGGAACATTTTTCATCCATCCTTTGGATTTGCAAATCCAATCGGGATTTTTTTCCCAGACAGAATTTGAACTGGAATTCATTGATGCAGTCTGTGAAAGACTCAGCCCCGCCAAGACTCTGGGCAAAATCGGAAAGTTTGCTCCTGATACCATCCTCTCCCTTGTCGGCGAAACATTTCTAAAAGATGACGCAGCATTCTTCAGCCAGCTTAAATCAGCGTTTCCTCCTGTTCGTTTATTTCTCTCCGGCGATACAGCCAAATTTAGCCCCGAAAAATTATTCCGAAATGTCCCTGAAGCCGAAGGACTGCTCACGGATTTCAGTTCCCCCGGCCTCCTTGAACATCTTACAGGCCGCTCTTCAGCCAACCTCAGGGTTTCCACCTCGAACCCCGAACCCCGAACCCCGAATTCCGTTTCAAAATATGTTGAATATCCGATCCCTTGGGCAGGTTTCATGCAAAAATACCCTTATCAACTGCCGTTTTTTAACGATCCTCGCTATTACAGCATTATTGCCAGTTTCGGATGTCCTTATCAGTGTCGTTATTGCAATACCCATCTGATAGGATACAGGACTCGGAAAATTGAACATTTTATGGAAGAGTTACACTTTGCATTCGCATCAGGTTTCAAAAGCCTTTATGTCCGTGATGCCACATTTATGGTCGATAAAGAGCGAACCCTTCGCCTCTTTGAAGAATGGAAAAAAACAGGACTTCATTTCCAATGGATATGCTTTACAAGGCCGGATCTGATTGATGAGGAATTGGTCGCAAAAGCTTCAAGTGTCGGATGCTGTCTGATGATGCTGGGCGTGGAAAGCTTTGATGAAGATTGCTTAAAAAACAATATGTCAAGAAGCATAAGCCTGACTTCCATCAGGAACGCCTTTCGCTTATTGCGAAAATACGGCATTCGCTCGGCTGCTCAGATGATGATCGGTATGCGCCGAAATTTTCAAAATATCTCTGACTACGAAGAAAACCTCAGACGTTTCCTCAGAAATATTGATCCTGATTATATTTCCCTCAGCGTGTTTTTTCGGCGACCTGGTATCGAAGCTGTGGATCCCATCTTTACACACATTGAATCCAACGAAAAATTATACAAAACATTGGCTGTCCGTATCAACAGGATTTTCTATTTTCACCCCCGGACCCTTGGCAGACAGATTCATCTTATCAGAACACCAAAGCAATTTGCTTTACTGTTTAAAATAGCAGCCGGTCTCATCATGCGGCGGTGACATAATGAGTAAAAAAAGATCCATCTTATGCCTGGAGCTGCGGGCCATAATCTTTTTTCTTCCGGTACTGCCTCTGTTTCTCTTTCTGAGCATCGTTAATTCAGCATGGGCGGCACCGTTTTTCTGGTTTACACTGATCTGTTTTCTTATTCCGCTTCCGCTTCAATGGGCCGGGAAATGGTCTTGTTTTGAAAAACTCCTGAACGGGTTGCAAATATCATCATGCGGAGCGCTTTTACTATTCTTTGCACGTTACTGGCTCCTGATTTTCCCTGAGCTGATGTGGGCTGTTCTTTTTTTCTTATTCATTCTGGGGGTGTTTTCCAGCTTAAAACCGTTATGGGCGGATTCTGAATATCCGAAAGCTGTACTGACAACGCTTCTGCCGCCTGTGTTTTTTCTTTGTACGATGGCCGCTGTCTATAAATTACCATTGAAATATATGGGATTATATTCGGTCTGTATTGTATGCGTGATCGCAATTACATTGTTCCTCCGCAGGCGTGAGTCCCTGGGATTGCCTGTATGGATTCCGATTATTATTTTATCTGCGTATGGAACGGTTCTCTGTCTGGTGCATCATGTTTATACCTGTGATCAAACAGCGCTGGCTTCAGAGATTGCCGGCCAGGACGGAATTCAGAACGTCTCTCCGTCAAGTTATTTGTTACCCGGACAACTGCTTGGCGAATCCGTCAAGCAAGGAGAAAATTATCCAGAGATTCCTTTTCACGATATATCCTGCTTTTTTGTCCATAAAGACAATCTTATATTGTTGCCGAGACATTTATCTCAGGTAATTTGTCTGAGAAAAAGACAAAAACCGTTGTTGTTCAAAACAGGCGGGGATGTTGCGGACAATATCGTATTTGATCCTGTCAGGCCTTATTTCTATTTTGTGTCGGGAAGGAATTTGTACAGAGGCTCATTAAAAACCATGTCTCTCAAACTTATGCATAAATTTGGTACTAATCTGACGAATTCTTCTCCCGGGCCGAATTATATACATGGCAATCCGGGAACAGATTTGAAGCGGCTGCTTATCCAATTTGACTTGGATGACGGAGTTTTTATCTATGATTTGAAGGAAAAACGTGAACAGCGTATCCGTTCAAAGTACACACTGATAGAGAGTATCTGGCACCCCGACGGAACGAAAATAATTGCCTACGGCATAGACACGACAAGCATAAGAGGGCATTTTATCCTCATGGATTTACAGGGCAACATCGTGTCGCATCGTTCAGTGATACCGTTTGACGACATATCGCTCACACCTGCTGTCTCTGATGAATTTTTTGCAGCGTTTTTTCATGAAGGAAGAGTCGAGCGTTTGTCTGTGAACACATTGAAGGCATCCTGGGTTCTTGATGTTGACACCACGCCACGCGCTGTGACAGAATCCGAGCAACATGGCTGTGTGCTTGTCCCAAGTTATGCCAAAGGGACCTTGTCCGTCTATCGTGCAGACAACAAAGTTTTATTGTGCAAATTATTGATCGGTAAACGCGTCCGTGCTGTCACGCCCGCATTAAAAGAGAACGGTTATTGGATTTCCTCATCTGCCGGATTGTTTTTTGTGAATTTAGCTGAAATTTTAGAGGGTGTTGAGAAAAATGAATTATACTCTGATCAGAATAATTGATAAATGGGTTGGCATTCCCGCATGTTTTCTGATGTCTTTGGCACATAAATTTTTATCCCTGTTCAACAAAGCAAAGAATCAGGTTCCACGCCCGCAAAAGATACTTTTCACAGAGTTGTCAGAAATGGGAAGCGCCATTCTGGCTTATCCTGCTATGAAATATGTGGTGACACGATATTCTGAAGCTGAAGTTTTTTTTCTTATTTTTGAGCAGAACCGGGGCTCTGTTGACATACTCGACATTATCCCCCGTGACCATGTATTCACAATCAGTATCCGTTCGCCGCTTCGTTTTCTTTTCAGTACATTAAAAGCCGTTCGGACAATAAACAAAACAGGCATTGACACAATTATTGATTTTGAACGATTTGCCCGGTTTACCGCGCTGTTAAGCGTTCTTATAAAAGCCGAAACACGAGTCGGTTTCAACCGGTATCAGGATGAAGGGCTTTATCGTGGCGATTTTATGTCCCATCCGGTAGTGTATAACCATCATCAGCATATAGCAAAAAATTTTCTGGCTTTGGTCAGATCAGTAGGAATGTCAGGTGAAAAGCCATTTTTTAAGGCTGTTATCTCTGACGCGCTGACAATACCTCATTACCAGTCATCAGAGAAAAATCTGAGCAGGCTGAAAAAACGATTGGCTGCAATTAACCCGCAGATATATAAGACAGACCATCTGATTCTTTTTAACCTGAGTAACGGAGAACCTTTACCGAATCGTGCATGGCCCGTCTCAAACTACGCTGTATTGGCGAAAAGAATTTCAGAGCATTTCAACGCGGTCATCGTTTTTGTCGGCCAGGAGGATGCAAAAGGGAATGCAAAAAGGATTATGAGCAGTGTGGAAGCTGATTTTTGCATTGACTTTACCAATCAGACATCATTTTCGGAACTTTTGAATATATGCAATCTTGCTGATGTGCTGATCACGGCTGACAGCGGGCTGGCTCATTTTGCCGCGCTTACCCCCATTAAAAATATTGTCCTGTTCGGACCGGAAACGCCTGTGCTTTATGGGCCTCTCGGTCAGAACTGCAGATGTCTGTATGCCGGATTTTCTTGCAGCCCCTGCTTTTCAGTGCATAACCATTGTCAGACAATATGTCAGGATGCACAATGCATGAAGGCAATTACTGCTGATGAAGTTTTTGAAATTATTTATCAATATCTGAAGGAGAAAATATGATTCCCAGACGCAGACTGCCAATCCGTTCTGAAGATTTGACGGAGTGGTTCAGGACGCTTTGTATGATTTACCATCAGTCAGAAGATGATGTTCCCAAGTTTGAACGTGCTTTTGCAGATTATTTAGGCTGCGAATTTGCACGGGCAACAACAAGTGGAAGAGATGCCTTGGAATTGGCTCTTGATGCAGTCGGCACTGTTCCCGGCGATGAAGTGATTATTCCGGCATATACTTTGGGCGAACTTCTGCCACTGATGCAGTCCAAAGGACTTACGCTGATTCCGGCTGATATTGAGCAGGATACCTTTAACATTGATATTAAAAGCATAGAAAACCGTATTAATGAGCGGACAAAGGTTATTTGTGCGACCCATTTAATGGGGACACCCTGTGACATTGCGAATATCTGCGTATTGGCCGATCATCGCGGCATCGCGGTGATTGAGGATTGCGCCCATGCCCTGGGTGCAAGTGTTTCCGGCCAGAAGGTGGGAACCTTTGGCACTGCCGCCATCTTCAGCTTGGAAGTGAACAAAGCCGTTCCTACTTATGGCGGCGGAATGTTTGTGACGAATGACAGAAAAATAGCAGCCTCGGTGGCTTCAGCGCTTCATAAGAGACACCGCTCGGAACTTCCTGCATTACGCAAAGCATTGTTTTCATGGCTGGAGGAGCTTGTTGTTCGCAGCCCGCTTTACGCGCCTCTTGCAAAGTTGCTTTTCTCGGAAAAAGCGGCAAAACACTTTGAAAAATTCTATCGGAGCGCGCATGATCAGGTTCGCACAGAGAAGATTGCCTATAGCAGTTATCAGGCCCGCATAGGATTAAAAAGACTCAGAGCGTTGGACAGCCGCAATGCTCGTCTGAACAAGTCTTGGGCGGAGTTGGCAAAAGAACTTCCAGAGGGGTTTGCAGCGCAGAATCGGGAGCGCGTGGGACTGCCCGCATTCTACAATTTTATCGCTTTGAGCGACATGGACACGACGGTTCTGAGACATCGTGCAGCACATTTAGGCGTTGATATAGGAATCAAAACTGAGATAATGGACGACTGTGCCAGCATATTGAAAGCAAACGACTGCCCTGTGTCGGCCTCAGTCTTTGAACGGGCTGTGCTTTTACCGCTTTATGAGGGGCTGAGTGAAAAAAAATTCAAACAACTGGTTTCAGTATTACATGAACTGTCAAAGGATCAGGGACTATGAACAGTAAGACAGACACTGTTTTGCTATTGCGGATTGACCGTGATGTTTCCACCCATACCAGTCATCCCCGCCATCTTCATCCGCCGCTTGATCTCAAATATATCCAAGCTGCGGTTCATCAGATTACCGGTCAATCTGTGCCGTTTATGGATGGATGGCTTCATGCCTGGTCTCCTTCACAGTTGACAGAAAAAATTCTGCCATTACGTCCGCAGATGGTTGTGATAAAGGCAGCTACCTGGTGTATTGATGAGGCGGTTTTTGTGGGAAAGAGATTGCGCGGGGAAGGTATCACAACAATTGCTGTAGGTCAGCATGTCAGTCATGTGTCCAAATTGGACCACAGGGGATGGAAAGAAGCTTTTGATATACCGGTTCCCGGCGAGCCGGAGGAGGAAGTGCCGTTACTGATCAAGAGATTGCTTGAAGGAGAATCTGTCAGACTTCTTGCGCCATATTATTTTGATCGTATGGAAAAGAATAAGCCGTTTCTGGTTCAGGAACCTGACCAAATGCCGAAACCGTGCTTTGATGAAAAAGAATTTTCAGACTATGCTTTCCCTTTCCCCATTCCGGGGAATGTGGCCCATAAATGGGGATATGTGCTGACCTCATGGGGGTGCCCCCGCAAATGCAGACATTGTTCAGAAGTGGTAAGAAAAACAACAGGCACAATACTACGCACACGGAATCCGGTCAGAGTTGCGGATGAAATCGCTTCTCTGCTTCAGGCAGGTGCAGACGCGATTTGCTTTGAAGATGATTCATTATTTTGCAATCGCCGGCATTTTCTGAATATTTGTGAGGAAATTATTCGTCGCGGTTTACACTTTCCTTGGATCTCACATGCCCGCCCTGATGAACTTGATGAAGAGAGAATTGCCGCGGCAGCCAAAGCCGGTGCCGTGCTTTTAAAGGTGGGGGTGGAATCCGGCGCTTCAAATATTATCGAAACAATAGGCAAATCAGCTTCAGGCGAAGTGTGGCTTGACAAAGTTGAAAAGGGTTTTGCCCTGCTTCAACAATATAATGTGGGATCCGTCGCTCTTTTTATGGTCGGAATCCCTCATGAGACAGAAGCGGATGTTGAAAAATCAATTGCTTTGGCAAAAAAAATCAAACCGGACTATATCCAGATTCAAATTTTTTGCACTTATCCGGATTCGTCTTTTTTTGATCAGCTGGAAGCGCCGTTATATCCAGAAGGACTGTATCACTACCTCAGACCTGCATGGAGTCCCAGCAGAATACCACCTGATAAACTGCCCCTTCTCCAATCCCGTTTTTACAATTCTTTTTACCTTCGTCCTGAATATGTCATCCGTCATATCAGGCAATTTTGGCGTTTCTATACCAATATTCCAAATATTATCCGCATTATGAATTGGATTAATCTTATGCGGCGAAATTTATTTGCTCCTCTGAAATTATGAAAAACTCAATTGCTCTGCTCCAATCGTTTGCTTCTGTCTGGTGTGCAAGATATTTGAATGGCAGAAACCGTCAGATGCCTTTTGTCTATCTTGATATTACAGACCGTTGCAACTCCGCCTGTCTGGCTTGTGATATTTGGAAGGTTCGCAAAACCGGGGCCGCGGAACTGACCACAGATGAAATTCTGGCTTTGAAACCTGCTCTGAAGCGTATGAAAACCCGACTGATTTCCATCGGAGGAGGAGAACCGACTTTGCGGGATGATCTTGAAACCTGTATCGCAGGCTTTCGGGATATCGGACTGAGTGTTCATATAAATACCAATGCTCTGAAAATGGATTGCAAACGAGCAAAATCCCTGGTTGATTCGGGACTTTCCGTGGTTTATATTTCCTGCGATCATCCTGACCGTGAAGGATACAAACTGATTCGCGGCGTTGACGGGTTAAACAGGGTCATTGATGCTGTAAAATATTTCAGGTCACTTCCTGAACCAATACCCGTTGGGATAAACATAACGGTTTCTCGTCTGAATAAGGATGTTTTGGAAAAGTTGGCACAGAGGTGTGTTGAGTGGGGAGTTCAAAAAATTCAGTTTAATCTGATTCATACGCATCTTCAGCATCAGAATATGGACAAGGAAATTTTCAATTCTCTGTTGCCAAAGGCTGAAGACATACTCCATATCAAAGCAACCCTCAAACGTGTGCTTTGCCGATTACAAAAACTGAAGGTTTCAACAAACTCCGAATTTTTTATTCATCACTTTGAAAAAACTTATATTCCCGTCAGGTCAGCACCCTGTATCGCCGGTTTTCTATATGTCATCATTGATCCCTACGGTCAGATCATGCCGTGCTATCAGTATCAGACCGACCTCAATATACGCCGAAAATCTTTGGACAAGTTGGTTCAAACCAGCAAGTTTCAAAATAAGCTGGTTTGCGTAAAACAATGCAAAACACCCTGTTGGGATACAGGAAGCGCCGAACCCGGGATCCGCTTTTATCTTCCCTATTTAGCTGCTCACCCTTATGAGATATATCAACAGGCGAAAATACATCTTTTATGAAAAAGACTCAATAGTTTAAAATAACTGCCAATTCCACTCTGAATCCTCCCTGAGATGAACCCACATAAACATATTTCCCGTTATTGGATAAAGTCAGAGCACGCATACGACGACCCAGATAAATTTTATTGACAATTTTCCAAGTGCCTGTGTCCATAAAATACAGGTAACCGTCTGTATATCCGGCAATCATGAGTATTTTGCGGTCTGGTGTCAGTGTCATGTTGCGAATCCCTGGTGCCACGAAGATGCTTTGCTGTTCAAGAAAGTTCTCATCCAAAAGGCGTATGGTTCCCTCCCACATACTGCTGATCAGGATGCTTCCCTTTTCCGGGCCCTCGGTCAGGAACAGGTTAAGTCTTTTATATGTCGGGATTTCCAGATGCCTTCTTGCCAGAACTTTTATTTTTCCGCTGTATCTGTCAACTTCAAGTCGCAACAAATCAAAGTCAGGCTCGGTAAACACGATGAACTGATTCTTTTCACGGTTATAGATCCACTCATCAGGGCCGACCATGGAATCCAAAATTAGTTCGGCTCTGTTGTTCAATACAAAAAATGTAACATCTTCGGAAAGGAAATAATAATGACCATAAGCAAGATTTCTTGTAATCCGGGTCACTTGCTGTTTTGACAGTATTGAGGGCCTTGTGTGCCGGGGCCAGTTTTTCATGTCAAGAAAATGCAATGCACCATAAGAAAAATCCCCTATGATCATTTCCCATTTTTCACAGTCCATAACCAGATCGTCAGATGTTCCACCTATATCTGCCCGATCTGCCTCACCTGTATCAAGATTGTAACGGACCAAGCCCCCTCCCTTATATTGCGAGCCAATGAAGATATGCTCCGCTGCACATCCTTCCTGAACAAACATGATTTGTTCGCCGACAAGTAAACCCACCGGATCACCATGCTTGTATGTGAACAGATTTTCCACACCGTTCTGAGATTTAATTTGGTCCGGGTCATCATCACCGTTGACCAAATAGAATTGATGTGCAATAAAAACGGTGAGTATTGTCATCACGGCCATTGATACTGTCCAGGATGGAATGCTGTAAACGGTTTCTTTGATGAGAACGCCGCCGAACAATAATAAAGCCCAGAATACCAAGGCCCATAATAGTATTTCCCCGGGTAAGTAAGCCATTATCAAAACCAGATGCAATACAGCAAAGGCAATTACAGCAATTCCATGCAAACGATGACGATGGTGCAGAAAAAAAGTTGATGCTCCTCCGACAATGACAATCAGAGGATTGATCGGATTGATCAGTCTTGTCTCGGCAAATAGTGCGACAGCCCATAAGAGTGATAAGGGGATGACCGGAGCGTACAGTAAAAAAACAGGCAAACGCAACGTGCTTTTGCCAAAGATCATGCAGCCCCACTTGACAATATGTGCAATTGACAATATCGGCAGCCAGATAAGGAATAAATAATCGTCCAAATAGTCAAAATTAATTATCGGCGGAGTGGCGGTTATCCAAAGAATAAATATCGAAAGTTCTCTGAATATTATGGTTGTTCTTTTAAATTTGTTGAAATAATACATAGATAAATATATAGACTCATAAGTGTAAACTTAGGGACCAGACCGGATTTGCAATCTCGCCCGCAGCGTTTCCGCCCTGTCACCGGAGCTTCGGAACGATCCGGACGGGATTACAAATCCCGTCCGTCCCTTAAACACTTATGATATAGACGTTTATTTTCCGGTTGACAGTATGTCCGCAAACTCAAAATTTTTCAGGTTAAAAAATGACTCAATCTGCATGGAAAGCATCGGCGGTTCTGATTTTATTTCTTGTGATCTGCTTTTGGCCAATCTTTTGGAGCGGAGGCTCACTCTTCCCCCAGCCCGACGTGGTTTACAGCACTCCCTCTTTTGGCTATCAGAATGATGAACTTGAAGAACTTCTTCCCTGGCGAACTCTGACGCATCGTTTTCTCCGACAAGGTGAGTTTCCGTTATGGAACCCCTATGCGGGGCTTGGAATGCCGTTGGCTGCCAATAACCAGAGCGGAGTCTTTGCGTTAACCACATGGATTTCCCTCTGGATTGCCGATGCGGCAGATGCCTTCAGTTTTGGGTACTTACTTATTCTTTTTCTTGCCGCCTTTGCTGTTTACGGCTTTCTGCAAGTCAACCATTGTCATATCATGTCCGCCCTTCTCGGAGCAATGCTTTTTATTTTTCAAGGGTCGCTTTGGTGGGATTTTTCCAATTATCAGCCGCGCAACTGGGCCGCTATAGCGCTCTTTTTTCTTTCTATGGGATTAAAACGCAACCAGTTGTTCTTTCCGTTTGCATTTCTGTCAATTGGCTTTATGTTTCTCAGTACAAACCTTCAGGTAGCGGGATACGGTCTGATAACGCTCTGGATTTATCTCTTGGTCGAAATTTCTGAAATGCCCGAAAGCCGCTCACGATTCTTCTGGATTGCGGTTCACGGAACACTCGCGGCGATACTCATTGGAGCGGTTCAGATCATGGCAACCCTCGAATTACTCCAAGAGAGTACCCATACTTTTTCAAGCAGCGAGATTTCAGCAGGAGTGATCGGTCCGGAAGACCAACTCATGCTATTACTTACCTATCTCGGCCCGGTAGGTATCTGCATCTGCATTGCAGGGGGATTTCATCACTCGAAAATATCCCGAATATTTTTGATACTGGCCGTCCTCGTTCCTATTCTGAGTTCGGGAATCAGTTTTCACTCTTCACTAAATGTTGATAATAACTACTATTTAATGCCTTTCATCTTTGTCACCCCGATCTTATTCGGATGGGGATGTGAAACATTCTGGTCACAGAAAAGGCGGATTTGCTGGTTTATCGTCATTCTGCTGATTTTCGTCCTCAAAATAGCCGCGCTGAATTTATTTCTGCATTGGCCCGAGGTTTCTCTTTTTCAAACTTCGGCATCATCGGCTCAACTCCGAAACCAATTGCCCCGTTTTCGTGCAGTGAAAAAAACAATCCCATCCAGATTGATTCGGTTTCAGACCCAGAACGATTTTGCCAGACTCTCTCCCAATACATTTGACGAGTTGCCTGACAAGTCTGTAAGACAGGAACTGCCGCCAAATCTGCCTGTCCTGTCTGGATTTGCCGATCTGCAAATTTATGACTCTTTCATACCGAGGCGGCTGACAGAATGGTTTACCAAAATGGAGCCGGGAACTGCGCTCAGACATCCGCTTGACCTTCGAATTCTCTGTCTAAAACAACTTTCCACTCTGACAAGTCCTTTATTTGCACAGATGTCACCGGAATGGTTACTGAGTGGTGAAATTCTGGATATGCCTGAATGGAAACTTATATATAAAATGCTTCCCGGAACATGTCTGGGGAACGCTGATCCTCTTTATTTGTACAAAAACACAAATGCTTTGCCAAGAGCCTCCCTGTCAGATTCACATGGGGTAGTAAGAATTTCCGATTACTCAGCCAACGAAATCTGTTTACAGGTATCTGCTGAAAAAGATACTGACCTGATTCTGCGGGAAATGTTTTACCCGGGCTGGAAAGCATTTGTTGACAGAGAAACTGTTCCAATATATCCTGAAGATCAGCTCTTTCGGAAGATTTCAGTTAAAAAAGGGAATCATACGGTTGTCTTTCGATACCGCCCCAAATGGCTATTACCCGGAATCGCTTTAAGCGGGATCGGACTGTTGGGAATCATAAGCCTTTTTGGGTGGTGTCGAAAGATACATATTCCGAAATCCGAAAGAACCTGACTCCGGTCAAGATTGCGGAGATAAGTCCTGCCAGGATTACCGGAAATATATAAACTAAATGGCTCACCAGCGCAAAACTCGCCGCATCCCGAACGTCAACTCCGAAAAGTGACATGGCGAATACGCCGCCCGCTTCCCATAGTCCCCAAAATCCGGGTACTGAAGGCAGGGATATAAAGAAGGAAATGATGACCATCACCGCAATCGCTTCGGGAAAGGAAAGGCTGACACCTAAGCAGCCTGCGGCTACGATATAATAAAAAAGGGCTGTCAGCAACCATATGACAACTGTCAGCAATACACACAGGCATGTTTTTTCCACGTTTTTGAGCAAAGAAAAACCCGTTACAAAATTTCCCACAACATTGAGGAGCGGGATACACAGCTTTTCCCGAATCTTTTGTTTCAAATCCGAATTTGCAAACCATACAAAATCAGGAATACGTTTTATGGCTCCGGTAATATGGTTTCGGGTCTTTTTGAAACTGATCAGGATAATCCCGCATATCAGCGTCAGGCACAGTTTCAACATGCTTTTTCCGACAGTCTCAAGGGTTGCACCATTTAACTGCATATCGCCCAGGCGCATTTGAAAATCCGGATCAATCTGAAAGAAGTACAGGAAAACTGAAAAAAAGAGCAACAAAAGGATAATATCAAAAATCCCTTCTACAATCACCGAGGCCAAGCCGATTGAGAGCGGCACCTCCTCCTGTCTGTAAAGAATTACTGGCCTGACAATTTCCCCTGCTCTTCCGGGCAGGATGCAGTTGACCATCAATGCTATCATCGTGCCATGGTATGCTGTCCGAAAATTTATTTTCCCGGCCGATTCCAAGATCATCCGCCAACGAACCGCACTCAGCATAAAATCAGCAAAACAGGCGGCTATTGCCGGCAAAATCCAGCCATAGTTTATTGAGGCGGCATGATTCAACAGAACTCCAAAAGGAATATTTTTCAATGAGAAATAAAATGCCGCTCCTGATAAAAGGATTCCTATGACCATTGATAAAGAGATTTTATGCAAGCATTCTCCTAAAGGTATTTTCCAAACACCCAGTATTCCAGATATCATCCCGAAATAAATTGATAAATCGGGAAATGTCAATTTTCATAAGATCGAAAACTTATAAATATTCTGATTATAACGGATTTAGGGAGGCTCCCGCTGTCAGGTTAAGTTGAAATAAATTGATTCTGACGGGTTTTGTGGTTCCGTATTATTTCAGGGGTTGACGAAACGCAGAAACTGCGGAGAAACGCGGATATCGGGATGAGACTCTGCGATCCTCTGCGTTGAAAAACAGATTCTGACCACAAAATCCGTCAGAATCAGTGTTATTTTAACTTATCAGCAGCGGGTTCCGAGTTAAAATCGGAAAATCCTCACGATTTTTCCCGGAATGACAGGCCTCCCCAAAATCCGTTATAATCAGTAAATATTCAGAGCTTTTTCCGATCCTGTAAAACTACACGGATTTGATTTAGTAAGAATTACAAATCCTTATTAAACTCAATCCTTGTAGTTTCACTGAAGCCGGAGTATTTCATTTATCTATATCTAAAAATACACAGTAATGCCCATAATCCGTCTTTCCAATTAATTTTCTTCCCTTCTTCATAGGTTCTGCCGTAGTAAGATATGGGGACTTCATAAATTCGTAATTTTTTCTTTGCTATTTTGGCTGTTATTTCCGGTTCAAAACCGAAGCGATTTTCCTTTATTTCAATATCGTTCAATGCCTCATTTGTAAAGACTTTATAACAGGTTTCCATATCTGTGAGATTTAACTCAGTAAAAATATTTGATAGCAGAGTCAGAAATTTATTGCCGACATAGTGCCAAAAATAAAGAACCCGGTGAGTACCCTGCCCGGCAAATCTTGATCCGAACACAACATCCGCTTTCCCATCAATTATCGGTTTTAACAGCATCGGATAGTCAGACGGATCATATTCCAAATCTGCATCCTGAATCAAGATAATATCTCCGGTTACATGCCTGAAACCTGTCTGTATTGCCCCTCCTTTGCCAATGTTCTTTTCATGAAAGATAGTTTTTACTTCAGGAT
>JAOZLU010000085.1 GCA_029934695.1 Desulfobacterales bacterium
GATGTTGGATGTTGGATGTTGGATGTTGGATGTTGGATGTTGGATGTTGGATGTTTGATGTTTGATGTTTGATGATGTTTGATTTACAGGATAAAAATATGGAAATGGAACGATGTCTGATTCTTGCAGGTGGTGGGGCCAGAGGTGCCTTTCAGGTGGGTGCTTTGCAATTTTTACAGGAAATGGGTTGGAAGCCGGAGATGATTTGCGGCAGTTCTGTTGGGGCCATTAATGCGGCGGCAATCGGCTCCGGTACAGATTTGGATGAACTGGCCCGTCTCTGGAGGAGTTTTGACCGTCACAAGATATATAAAATTACCCTGAAAAAATTTATTCTGACCTTTTTGGGCGGACGTAAATTTAACCCTGTTATGGACACAGGCCCTCTCAGGGCTATGTTGACGGAACATATAAACATGGAGGCCCTGCGAAAGAGCAGAACAGAAATCATTGTCACTGCTGTCAATATGCTGACATCTGAGTTGAGATACTTTGACAACCGTGTTATCAATGTGGAACATATCATGGCTTCAAGTGCCATGCCCATGTTTTTTCCCTATCAGTTCATTGACGGGGAACCGTACTGGGATGGCGGGGTGATGGCCAATGTTCCCATAATGCCCGCTTTGAAACGCGGGGCAAAGGAAATTATTGTGGTTCTGCTTTCTCCTGTTGGCGTTTTCAAACAGCCGCTGCCCCGGACACATGCCGATATCAGAGAGCTTATATTGGAACATTTTCTTATCGGCTCGTACAATACGCTTTGTTGCAACTTGTCCTGTGAAAACGTCAGGATCGCCTTTGTGGCACCCACACGGATGCTCGGCCTTCGTTCCCTGCTGAATTTTTCCCCTGATCAGTCAGAGAAACTCATTCAGGAAGGATATGACAATGCCAGGGAGCAGCTGAGTCAGTTTTTTGGACAGTGAAAAGTGGAAAGTAATTCTGTAGCATATATTTGTTGATGTAACATCTCTAGATGTTCATATTTTTACAGACATAATTTCAACTTTCAACTTTTCACACTTTTCACTTTCAATTTTTCACTGTCGGAAGGAGAGAATGATGACGAATTCCAAAAATGAGGACAATACCGGGAAATCCCGAATCCGTCTTGAGGCTTTTAAGGAGGAGATCGCTTCCTCTCAAGTCCTCAATGAAATTCTGAAATCGTATCCTGGGAAGCAGACCCTTGTTAAAATGCTGTTCGGTATGACTTCAGCGGCCTCAAAAATTGTCTCAAAAACAGGTGAAATTCCTTCAAAATTGGGGAATGCATTATTCACTGCCCCCGAACGGGAGAAAATGATACAGGAAGCCGGCGCCTCATTAAGAGACCTGCGTGAACTTGCGGGGTTGACGCTGAGGGAACTGAGCGACGCGGCCCGACTGCCGGATCAGTCCTTGCTGACCGCTGTGGAAAACGGAACCGCCACCCTTTCTTTTGAACTCATTTTACGTCTGGCAGCATTGCTGGCGCGCCATGATCCCATCCCTTTCATCATCAAATATACCCGGACATATAATCCTGAAATATGGGCGATTCTGGAAGGATGGGGACTGGGAAAGCTGCCGTTGCAACTGGAGCGGGAACGGCAGTTCATAAATATTTACAGGAGCAATGACGCGGCAAGAGAACTGTCAGACAAAGAATTTGGGCGGATACTGGAATTTACCCGCTCTGCCTTTGAAATGGCCCTGCAATTTGCCGTGGAGGAATAAACTGGAAACTTGATTATCCAATCGCAACTGAAAGGAGCAAAAAACATGTCTGGCAAACACATACTTCTCGCTGAAGATGATCCTCACATCCGCCTCTCTCTCTCAATTATACTGAGAAAGGCCGGTTATGAGGTGACAACTGCGGAAGACGGTCAGGACGCATTGGAAAAAATTACAGGGCTGAATAATACTCATAATTCTGCGGACCTCTTATTAACCGATATCCAGATGCCCGGCATATCCGGCCTGGAACTGATTGACGAACTCGAAAAAATGGACATCCTGATCCCTGTTTTTGCCATAACCGGGTACGGGGACAAGCAAACCGTAGTGGACCTGATGCGAAGAGGCTGTGCAGATTATATTGACAAACCCTTTGAACCACAGAGCCTGCTTGAGCGTCTGCCCCTGATTTTCAAAAAAACTGAAAAGGTCAGAATGGAAAAGGAAAAACAGACGGTTCAACTGGCTCATGAAAAAGCTGAACTCGACCGGCAAGTCAGCTCTTATATGCATAATTTTGAAAAATTGCGGGAGCAGGTTGATTCAGCCGTAGGTGCTTATCAGAATCTGACACATATTCAGGAGAAAAGTTATAAAGTGAGTGTGGCCTATCGTCATCAGCCCCTTTCGGATCTCGGGGGCGATTTTATGGATATACGGAACACGCCCACCGGGTGTGATATTCTGATGGCCGACGTCGCGGGGCATGACATGGGCGCATCTTACCACACAGTGCTGCTCAAAGCCTTTTTTGATGAAAACTGCCGCACCGGCAATGATGGCCGATCATTCTTCAGCCTTCTCAATAATCAGTTGCTCGAAAATGGAAAAAACGAGCGGATGGTAACAGCCATATTCCTCCGGCTGAATCTGGAAATGATGCAGGGGGAGGTGGTATCCGCGGGCCATCCGCCATTGATCAGATTTTTAAAGGAAATACCGATACCTGACCGTGTAATGGCAATAGGAGATGTCCTGGGAATACATGAGAATGTCAGCTTTCAGGCAAAAAATTTCCCGCTTTCCCCGGGAGATCAGTTTTTTCTTTACACAGACGGGCTTACCAGTGCTTATCGTTCGGATGTTCATACCCGGAAGAAGGAAAAACTCGGAACGGACGGTCTTGAGGAACTGATTAAAAAACACTGCCGACTTTCTCTTGATAATATGATCGTGAATATCGAAAAAGCCATTACAGAAACTCATGACTACAAATTCAACGATGATATGCTGATTCTCGGCGTGGAAATTCCGTAATCAGCCATTGGTTACTGTCAATTCCCAGATAATAAATGAGGAATCACCAATGAGCAATGACCAATAAGGGAAAAAAATATGTTCAGAATGAGTGAGGACACGAATTCGATCACTTTCAAATTTTCTTCTGAGATGTACCTGGTAGATCGGGTCATTCAGACATGCCGGGAGTATCTGGGACGATTTAATGTTTCAGAATTTTCTCAATTCAGACTGGTTGTTCGGGAGATTCTGATCAATGCGGTTGAGCATGGCAACCGGAATGTTGCAGAACATAAGGTGACATGTGAAATTGCGCGGCTGAATGGACGGCAGTTCAGTGTCATGGTGGAAGATGAAGGCGACGGTTTCGAGTATAAAACGCTGAATATGGAAATGCCGGAAGATCCGCATGAGCTCCGCAGTCGTGGCTATGCCCTGATAAACGCATTTACAGATCAGATAGAATTCAATGATAAAGGCAATCGCGTCACAGTGTATTTCAGCCCGCCTCAGGTGACAAAATTCAGTGTGGGAAATGATGATGGCTGGCAGATTGTCACACCATCCGGGGATATTACTGCAAGTACGGCGGACAAATTTCGGACGATTCTTGTGGAACTGCTTGACCAGGGACACAGACAATATCGTTTTGATTTCAGCCATGTGGAAGATATTGATTCTGTGGCCTTGAGCGTTATGATTATTTTTGCTAAGATGCTTCGCAAGGAACGTGCAAATAGTCAACTGGAAGTTGTGAATGCAAGAAAAGCCCTGACGGATCTTTTCCAGATGACGCGTATGGATAAAACCTATTCAGTGAAAAATTGAAAGCGGGAAGTGTTCGGTGTCTGATTATAGCAGATTTAGGGAAGCCCCGTCAAGCCCCGCAGGGGCGACATGTTTGCAGCACCGGCAGGCCCGAAGCCCGTCAAGCGGCATGTTTGCAACTGATGACTGACAACTGACAAAAAGGATTGGAGCGTATGGAAGCCGAGAGAGAGTTCGTTGACCAATTTGTAATGGAAGCAAGGGAACATCTTGATACCATTGAAGATGATTTTCTGAAGTTGGAAAATCAGAGGGATAATCCTGATCAGACGCTTGTTGACAAGGTGTTTCGGGCAATTCACTCAATTAAAGGCGCTTCCGGCTTTCTCGGACTGACTAAGATCGGCAATCTTGCCCATGTTATGGAAACATTGCTTTCCATGATGCGGGCAGGGGAGGTTCAGCCTGAATCCGAATTTATTGACGCACTTCTGGCCGGAGCGGATATTCTCGGGGCCATGGTGGATGATGTCGAGCACAGTAATGAGACAGATATAACAAAAATTCATGATCGCCTCGCCACCCTGCTTGCCCGGGTGATATCCCCGAAAGTCAAACACGAAATGAATACTCCTGTAAAGCTTTCCGGTTCCGAGGGAGACTACATCGGATTTGATATTAACGAATTCACACTGAAAAATATTCCTCCGAATATGTCTCTCTATGTCCTGAAATATGACCTTACCGAGCTTTCCAAAAAAGAACATAAAAGCCCTGTGGCCCTGATCAGAGACCTTCTCAGCACAGGCGAGATTATAGATGCGAAATTAGACATCCCTTTCAATGATCTCCGCAGTGGTCTTCCCCAGGCACCCCTGGTATATGAGGTGCTGTACGCCACTTTCCTGCTTCCTGATGATATCCAGGAAATAGCAGGGCTGCCAGAAGATCGGGTGTCTTATGTTGAAAGAGGCGATTCAGCAGGAGTTATTCCGATTTCTTCGGGATTTCGGGTTCCGAGTTTCAATCTCCGAACGCCGGTTTCCGAGACCCCTCTTCCTGAACAAAGTCCCCATCCCCAAGCTGTAGTCATCAATAGGGAAAAGAGGTCAGAGAGGAGAGGAGAGAAGGCAGAGGAGGGCAGGGAGAGGACAGGAGATAAAGAGGAGAAGACAGAGAAAAGGGCTGACGATAACCAGCCGGCAACAACCGAGGACAGCCGGCAACTGGCAACAGACACCGAGAAGCCCCAAGTTCTGCCTGATGTTGAACCGGAACAGGAGCCTCATGATACTGGCGTTGATCTGAGCAGTTCTGTACGAATCCATGTTGATATTCTTGATAAATTAATGATGCTGGTTGGCGAGCTTGTTCTTGTACGCAATCAGCAGATACTTTCCATGGAGAATGCAGACCCTGTTTCCCAGTTCATCGCCCAGCGACTGGATGCTGTCACCACCGAGTTGCAGGAAACGGTCATGCGTACTCGGATGCAGTCGATTGGCAAGATATTCAGAAAATTTCCCCGTATTATCCGCACACTTGGGAAGGCCCATGGCAAGTATATCAGAATTACCCTCAATGGCAGCAAGGTTGAGCTGGATAAGACGATTCTGGAATCTCTGACTGATCCCCTGACCCATCTCATCCGCAATTCCTGCGATCATGGTATTGAAAGCCCGGAAGAAAGGACCCGTGCCGGAAAACCCGAAACCGGCCACATCACGCTCGGCGCCTGGCATGAAGCCGGCCATATCAACATTGAAATCAGGGATGACGGCAGGGGAATCAATCCGGACATCATCAGACAGAAGGCTTTGGAGAAAAGGCTGAAAACGGTAACTGAACTGAACCGGATGAGTGACAATGAAATTCTGAGACTCATTCTTCTGCCCGGATTTTCCACCGCGGATAAGGTCAGCGAGCTTTCAGGCCGGGGCGTGGGAATGGATGTGGTCAAAACCGGCATTGAAAAACTGGGAGGGATCATTGATCTGGAATCTGCTGTGGGCGAAGGCACTGGGATTCATCTCAGGTTGCCGCTGACCCTTGCAATTATTCCATGCCTCATTGTCATATCGGGGGAAGACAGATACGCCATTCCCCAGGTTAATCTTGTGGAACTGGTGTGTCTGTATGATGAAGACGTGCATACGAAGATAGAAATTGCGGATAACCAGGAGGTCTATCGTCTTCGGGACCGTCTTTTGCACATGGTGCGCTTCTCAGAGGTGCTGGCAAGGCCGGCACCGTTCGCCACGGAAGTCGTATCCGAAATTATTGAAAAATCTCGGACTTCTGCTTCCGCCTTCCGGGCCGGGCCCGAAGATCAGGAAGCATCTCTCAACTTTGCTGTTCTCAAAGTCGGGACAGGACGTTTCGGGCTGATCATTGATCATGTGCTTGGCACAGAGGAGATCGTGGTCAAACCCATGCATCCGGCGTTGAAGTCCTTGAACATCTATTCCGGAGCCACTGTCATGGGCGACGGCAAAGTCGCACTGATTCTGGATATAGAAGGTATTGCCGCCCATGCCGGGGTAATTACTGGCACCCGTGCGGATGAACTGCATACGGATACTGTGGAAAATGATGATGATCTGCAGACAGTGCTTCTTTTCAAATACGGCGAGAAAGAACATTTTGCCATGACATTGCCGCTTATTCGCCGCATTGAACGAATTTCCACATTTCATATTGAGGAGATCGGTGAAAAAGAATTTATTACGATTAACAATATTTCCACACGGATTCTCCGCCTCGATCAGGTGCTGGATGTCTCAACAGGCACGGAAAGAGACGGAATGTTTCTCATTCTTCCCAGGTACATCAGACGACCGGTCGGCCTGCTGGCTTCGAGGCTTGTCGATATTGAAGAGACAAGCGTACAGTTGAATACTGAAAGCTATATGGAAGACGGCATCATGGGCACTTCCGTCATACGCGGTCATATAACATTGTTTATAGATATTTACCGCCTGATAGAAAAGGTTGAGCCGGAGTGGTTTGCTGACAGGCGAATGGGACTCTTTGGGATGCCCGGCCCCCCTGACAAAGAGCTTCTTGCACATAACGAATCTGAAAAACGGGTGCTTCTGGTGGAAGATGCTTCATTTTTCAGGCAGCTGATCAAGAGCTATCTCGAAGCGGACGGTTATGAGGTGATTACCGCAGAGAACGGTAAGATTGGCTTGGAGCGGATCAACGAGACATCCTTCAAGCTGGTTGTCTCCGATATTGAGATGCCGGTGATGGATGGATGGAATTTTGTCAAGCATCTCCGTGGAGGCAAACGACAGCAGAATATTCCCACAGTGGCCCTGACAGCTCTCGACTCCGAAAACGACCGGGAAAAGGCAAAACGATGCGGCTTTGACCGATATGAGGTCAAGATTGACAGGGAACGTTTTCTGACGACTGTGGCGGAACTTATGGGAAGGATGAAGTCTGAAGTATGAGGGATGAAGTTCTTTAAGGATGAATTTTGTAAAGGAGTGACTGATATGCCGAAACGCCAGTTCTGTACATTTCAGATAGCTGAACGCCTCTTCGGCGTTGATATTCTGGATGTGAAGGAAATTAACCTGGAAGCCAAGTTTACGCCTGTTTTCCATGCCCCAAAGGAGGTGGAGGGGTATGTCAATATCCGGGGACAAATATATCTGATCCTCAATCTTCGGCTGCTTTTGGGGTTTGAGAAAAAAGCGGTTGATGAGGCAAGCCGCCTTGTTTTATTTAAGCCTCAAGTGGAAGAACCTTTCGGGGTTTTGGTGGACCGCATCGGCGATGTGGTGGATGTTGATGTGACTCAGATTGAAGATCACAACAAGGATGACCAGAGACCTTCCAAAGACGGCAAACGGAAGTCGGCGGAGCTGTGGGACGGCGTGTGCAAACTGGAAGAGGGACTCCTCGTTGTCCTGAACTCACGGAATATGTTGAAAAGCATTGGTAAAACATAACAGTTCACCTGTTATCAACGAGTAAGACAAATTTGCAGTTTGCCTGGATGCAATTTGCAAAATTGCATTACAACGGGGGCAGCGAATCTTATGCAACTGACGAGTTATTAAAATTCATCTGAAAAATAAGGAATTCTCTTCGTCCGAAACATCAACTGTATAGCTAATTATAACTGATTCTAACGGATTTTGTGGTTCTGCATAATTTCAGGCTGTCAGGAAACCGCAGAGATCACAGAGGAGGCACAGAGAACCGCAGAGATCAGGAGGGTTCTGTGTCCTTTGTGGTCAAAAACGGATTCAGACCACAAAATCCGTCAGAATCAGAATTGTAAAGGAGATTACCATGAAAGTAAAAAGCCTCCAGATTAAGATCACCTTCTGGACCGGGTTTTGCCTGCTGGCCACGGCGACAATCATTATTGCCTATTCCGCGATGACCATGAAAGACAGGGCGAGAATCGCATGGGAAGAGGCAATCAGGGAAACCCGGGAACACACCGGTGCCATAGCGAGACAATATGCCAATCATATCAGAGCGGAGTTGGAAGTGACCCTTGACACCTCTCGCACACTCGCTTATGCCCTGTCAGGGATCAGGAACGAAGAGTCCAAGATCGAACTTGACCGGGAAGAAGTCAACAGCATCCTGAAACTCATCCTGACCCGAAATCCGAAATTTCTCAGCATCTATACCTGCTGGGAACCGAACGCTTTTGACGGAAAGGACGCGGAATACAGTGACAAAGAAGGGCATGATGAAACAGGGCGTTTTATTCCGTACTGGACTCGGAATGCGGATGGCAATATCATGGCAGAGCCTTTGCAAGACTATGAAAAAGAAGGCAAAGGGGATTATTATCTGCTCCCCAGGAAAACAAAAAGCGAATGTATCATTGATCCTTATCTTTACAGTGTCCAGGGAAATCCCACGCTGATCACATCCCTGACAGTGCCAATCATCGTTGGCGAAACCTTTTATGGCATTGTCGGGATTGACCTGCACATTGATACGCTTCAGAAGATGGTGAACGCCATGAAAGGCTCTGATGAGGATGCCGCGCAGATTCTTCTGATCTCTCATAACGGGACCCTGGCCGCGGCCACCGGAAGGCCGGAACTGTTAGGCAAACATATAAAAAATATCCATCGGGAACACTTTGCTCAGAAAATACCCCGTATTCAAAAAGGCGAGGAAATCGTTGAAATACTGGAAGGGCATCTTGAGATTTTCATACCTGTCAAAACAGGCCGAACCACCACTCCCTGGTCAGTCAGCATTGTCATGCCTATGGAAAACATCACCGCCTCGGCAGATAAGCAGAAGGCGCGGGCGAACCATGACATGAAAAAAATGATCGGCATCGGTATCTGTTGCATTCTGGCCGCGATGGTGCTCTTGTGGCGTATCGCCGGGAATATTGCCAAACCGATACGCAAAACTTCTTATGTTCTCAGGGATATTGCCGAAGGGGATCTGACAAAACGGGTTAAGACTCAGGCACACGATGAACTGGGGATATTGGGAAATTCGTTCAATGTATTCCTGAACAACTTCCAGAAGATTATCAGGGACATAGCAGGCAATGTTGAGACATTGAGCGCATCCTCATTGCAACTCTCTGATATTTCAGGCAATATGAAGATAGGCACGGATGAAATATCATCCAAATCCACCAACGTGGCCTCTGCCACAGAGGAGGTCGCGACGAATATCAACACCATGGCATCCGCGGTGGAAGAAATGAGCGTGAATATTCAAAGCGTTTCAACCACAGCAGAGCAGATGGCTCAGAACATGAACTCTGTAGCTTCGGCCATAGAAGATATGTCCGCGGCAATCAATGACATTGCCCAAAATGCCCAGCAGGGGACAAAGGTCTCAACCCAGGCCACGGATATGGCAAATATAGCAACCATGGCCATGAATACTCTCGGAGATACTGCAATGGAGATTGATGAAGTGACCGAACTGATCAAGAAGATCGCGGAACAGACAAATCTTCTGGCACTCAACGCCACCATTGAAGCGGCTTCTGCCGGCGATGCAGGCAAAGGCTTTGCAGTGGTTGCGAAAGAGATAAAGGAACTCGCCAACCAAAGCTCCCAGGCCGCCGAAAATATAGGCAAACGTATCAAGGATGTCCAAAAGAACACCATTGAGGCCGTCAAGGTGATTGATCAGGTTTCGGAGATCATCAACAATATAAATGAATCTTCCACCGGAATCATGAATGCCGTGGAGCAGCAGACCCTGACCGCAAACAATATTTCAGTCAGCATCCAGCAGGTAAATATCGGTGCTGGCAATATTGCCTCATCCATCGCCGAAGTGGCCAAAGGCTCAAATGATATGTCAAGGAACGCGGCTGAGGCTGCCAGGGGTGCGAATGACATGGCCTCCAATATTCAGGATATCAGCAAGGCTGCCGGCAAGGCAAATGGCGGGGCCAGGCAGGTCAATCGTTCCGCAGATGAGTTGGCCAGGGTCGCGAGTGAACTTCAGAAAATGGTCGGCAAGTTTAAAATCGGAGTTTGATGTTTGACGAGGTGGAGAAGCCCTCCTACGTTTGCGTTCCCTCGCGGAAGTCGTGGGAACGAGAATAAACCCCATATGCATCAGGCTGAGATTGCCGGACGGGGTTTGCAACCCCGTCCGGCAAGAAGTTCCCTCGCGGAAGCCTTGGAAACGAGAATAAAAAAAAACAATTTGCAAAATTGTTTTACGGAAAGCAGATGAATGTAAAGACGAAAATTCTTATTGTTGATGATTCCCGGATTTTCCGCAGCGCTATTGAGGAAAGTCTGTCCGAGGTAAACGATATCAAAGTCATCGGCTCGGTGAGGAACGGCGTCAAGGCCATTGAATTCATTAAATCAACGCCTCCGGATCTTGTCACCCTTGATGTTGAGATGCCGGATATGGGCGGGTTGGAAACTTTGGAGGAAATCCGTAAGATAAATGCGTCTGACGGAAACCGTCCGCCTGTCGGGGTCATCATGGTGAGTTCTTTTGCCCGGAGAGGGGCTGATATCACCATCAGGGCACTGGAGGCGGGCGCGTTTGATTTCATTACAAAGCCCGAAGGCAGGAACGCGGCGGAAAGTATCGAAATCCTTCGGCGCCAATTGGTGATAAAAATTCGTTACTTTACGGCCCGGCGAATCTCTTCGGCTCTGACAAAGCCACAGCCCTCTTCCCGTCAAAAAACAGAGAAGTGTCGCCCTCAGAACAGATTCCCGGAGCGAGATGCACCAGCATGGCTGCGATCAGATCGTAAGCCTGATTTTTCTCTTCCTTCAAAGATTAAGGCAATACTTATCGGCGTATCCACAGGCGGGCCAAAGGCGCTGGCCGAACTCCTGCCCCCGCTTTGTGAAAAAGCCCGTATTCCGATCATTATTGTCCAGCACATGCCGCCGACGTTCACCCAGTCTCTTGCCAACAGTTTGGACGCCAGATGCTCTTATGCGGTGACAGAAGCCAGAAATGAGGATATTGTCCAGAATCACCACGCCTATATCGCACCCGGAGGCAGGCATATACTGCTTCGCCGAAGAAACAATGAGGTGACAGTTGTTGTGAACAGACAGCCTCCTGAGAAGGGATGCCGGCCCTCTGTGGATAAACTCTTCCGGTCTGCTGCAACTGTATATGACGGCAATGTCATCGCCCTCATCCTTACCGGTATGGGGGTTGACGGCACAAAAGGCGCGGGAATTCTCAAGCGGGCCGGCGCGCATATTATTGCCCAGGATGAAAAGACCAGTGTGGTGTGGGGGATGCCCGGAAGCGCACAAGCTTCCGGAAATGTTGACAAGGTGCTGTCTATCGGAGATATTCCCGAAGCAGTGTTCAAGGCGATTCATAAATCAGGCGGGGTATAATTCATGGAACTGTCAGACAGGGAGTTTGAACTCCTTCGAAGTTATATTCACGATATATGCGGTCTTGCGATTTCCGAGAACAAAGCCTATCTGATTCGGCAACGTCTTGAACCACTTGCCGCTGATGCCGGTTGCAAGACTTTTGAAGAATTTTACGAGAAGATCAGCAAAAGTGCGCCGCCCAAGTTTCAGGAGAAAATTATCAATGCGATCACAACCAATGAGACTTCTTTTTTTCGGGACGGTCATCCTTTTGTAGCGTTCAAGGAGCATGTTCTTCCCAAGTTGGCTGAAATTATCCGGGAGCGAAAGGCCCGGATGCATACCAGGAAAGGGCCCAAGGTGCGCCTCTGGTCCGCGGGATCATCAAGCGGCCAGGAAGCGTACAGCCTCGCTATACTGATTCATGAGTATGCTCTGGCCCACAAGCATCTTCTTATAACTGAGGAGGACTTTGGAATACTTGCCACCGATATCTCGAGCGAAGTTCTCTCAAGGGCCATGGCCGGCGAGTACAATAAAGCGGAAGTGAAACGGGGGCTGACATCTGATTATATGACAAAATATTTCAAAAAAGGCCAGAAATACTGGTGTATTATCAGTCTGATACGGACCATGGTGGAGTTCCGTCAGGTGAATCTTATCCGACCCTTCACCATGCTGGGAGGCTTTGATGTGATTTTCTGCCGCAATGTTCTCATTTACTTTGACAATGAGACAAAAACACGCATCATTGAGCAGTTCTTTGATATGCTTTCCGATAACGGGGTTCTTGTTCTGGGAGCAACGGAAAATGTCTATGGGATCACGGACAGATTTGACTCTGAGAACTACGGGCAGACGCTTCTTTATCGGAAATGCCTGGATGCCTGAGCGTCCCCTTTTTGCTCCAATCATCGCCTGAACAAAACCATTCAGAAAGTGAACTATATGAGCACTATAACAAAATCATTCATAGGAGAACTAACTATATGAGCACCATAACCAATCAGGAACTGGAAGGCCCGGAATATGAGACCATATACGCATTCGGCGGGCTGTGCGTGATTGACAGTATTGAAGAGATCGCCCACCTCAACGACTTATGCGACCTCAATGTTTCTCCTTAATTTTTTATGACACATTATAATTTAACTGATAATATTTGTGTCGTCACAAATTAAGGATAAAATATAAGCATTCCTGTGATCTGACAAATTCAATTATTTAGTTGCATCCAAAACAGCCTTGTCCCGGAGCCGACAGGTGTTTTTGTGCAAAAGGCTGGGACATCTGATAAAAGCCTTGACAGAGCATTCTGTTTATGTCATACAAACTATAATTTATGTATAGGCGGTTGTTATCTGCAAATTTTTTTGACCAGCCGAAATGGGTATTGCATAGTTAGGGTTTCGGCAAAAACAGGGAACGGAGTGGTCCTTAGCAACCCACCAGACACCTCCGGACATCCGCACAAGCTGGGTTACGTTGCGCTCCACCCACCCTACGTTGCCATAATGGGAGATTCTTTTCTGGAAATCACCTTATGGGACCCGGAAAAAACGCATTACCCCATGAAAATTCGCAAAGGAGTGCAAAAATTAAGCGAAGCGGTTTTTTGCGAAGCGATTTTTTTGCATCTCGCACAGGCGGGATAATGCGTTTTTCCCGAGTTCCTTAATTACCCTTAAAAATCTAAAGGACACAAAAAAGGAAATAGAATTAAAAATTGTTGAAATATATGAAAGACTGGATTGATCGTTTAGGTATTAGAGTTGTTCCTAAATAAATACTGACTCAATAAAAACAAATGGTTAAAAGTCTTAAAGCCCAAAAAAGTTTATTTAGGAACAACTCTATTGGCAGTTTGGAAATAAATTCGTTTGAAGAGAGGAATATTTTATCAAAAAAATTTTGTTCATAACGATTATTGAATCTGCATCCAACGGAGGTTGCTTAAACTGATGCTCTGGCTGACTCTGTCTCTTCTGACGGCCCTGGCAGCTTCTTCCCAGGATGCCTGGATCAAAAAATTTTTCTCCAATTTTACGCTTTATGAAATGGCGGCATATCCGTTTGTTTACAGTCTGCCGATGTTTCTCATTACCATTCCGTTTATCCCTGTGCCGCGTCTTGACGCGACCTTTTTCTGGTGCTTTCTGGTAAGTGTTCCGCTGAACGCGGTTGCTTTCGTTCTCTACATAAAAGCCATCCGGATATCTCCGCTTTCCCTGACCGTTCCTTACCTGGCGTTTACGCCGGTGTTTATGATCTTTACAGGATATGTATTTCTCGACGAAATGCCGAATATATGGGGTATTTTCGGGATAATGATCATTTGCATGGGAAGTTATATTCTCAATATCGAACCCGGAAAATGGAATTTTCTCTCGCCCCTGAAAGCTGTTTCCAAGGAAACAGGCTCATGGCTGATGCTCTTTGTCGCTTTTCTGTTCAGTTTTGCCGCAGTGATCGGGAAAAAAGGCATTCTCCATTCCTCGCCGTTTTTTTTCACCATATCCTTTTTCGGCGTTCTGAATCTGTTTCTGATCATCTCTCTCCGGGCCTTTGGAAAAATCCGGATAAGAACATTCAGGAAAACCCCGCTGAAAGGCATCATCGTAGGGAGTTTGCTGTTTATACATGCGCTGTGTCACGGATGGGCAGTCTCTCTTATAGAAGCGGCGTATATGATCTCTGTAAAGCGCCTCAGCGTTGTCATTGGCGTTGTCTATGGCAAGCTGCTGTTTAAGGAGGAGAATATGGGATTCCGCATGAGCGGCGCGTTGCTCATGCTGGTCGGAACAGTGATTATCACGCTTCAGGGGTTATAAACAGATAAATCAGAGAAGTCCGTTTTTTCCAAAAACCGGGTTTATTTTTCAATCAGAAGTATAATGGATGAAAATAACGAATTCAAAAAAAATTGCAACAAGGCAATGGACAGTGCTGTGCGTGTGCTTGCACGCCGGAGCCATACGAAATATGAGATAAGGCAGAAACTGAGGCAGCGGGGCTTCAGCACCGACGTGATATCAAAGGTTCTCTCCGAATGCGAGCGGTTGAACTATGTAAATGATGAGGAAACCGCCCGGATATATCTTAGGGAACTCCGTTCAAAAGGATACGGGCCTCGCCGCATCAGCGTTTTTTTCAAGAAAAAGGGGATCGGCCATGAACTGACCGACACGCTTCTTCATAAAGATAACGCTGAGGACGAACTGGAAACCGCGCACAAAGCGTTCTCAAAAAAGCTGGCAACATTTGACAGGGAAAAAGATATGAGGAAAAGAAGGGAAAAAATTTACAGATATCTTTATTATCGAGGGTTTTCTTCGTCAGTCATATCGGAGGTGATTCGCATGGACAGTTGTGAAATTGACTGATTATAACGGATTCAGGGGAGCCTCGGCCCTGAGCCCCTGCCCCTGAACGATTGCCGGACGGGGTTTGCAACCCCGTCCGGCAGAGAGGCCCCTGAGCCCTGAACCCCGGCCCCTGAGCTTGCCGACGGGAACAGCAGAAAAGAGAAGAAAAGAATGGACTCTGTCCTGAACAACCCTTTCCGAATTTTAGGATTGCCTGTCACGGCTTCAGAAAGAGATATTGCCAAAAGTGTATCCGACCTGAGCATTTTTGCCGAAATGGGCAAATCAAAGTCTTACGATAATGATTTTCCATTTCTTCCAGATGTTGAAAGAACGCCCGGGGCAATTCAGGAAGCAGCCAACCGGATAGAGCAGCCTGACGGCAAGCTGTTTTACGCGCTGTTCTGGTTCTGGAAAAATAACCGTGCAGACGACCAGGGTTTTGCTTTATTGAAAAATGGTGAAATTGAAAAAGCCGCAGATTTATGGACAAAATGCACGGTGGGCAGGAATATATCCGTTGAAAATTATTCAACTCTCAAAAATCTGAGTGTTTTGTATCTGGGGCGGTCAGCCGACGACAGCGTTCCGCATTCTGAAAAACAGGCGTTTTTTTTAAAAGGCATCGCTTTTTCAGGCAATGTGTTCAGCAATGCGTTGTTTGATGCATATTCCCGAATGATTGCCGGAACGAATTATCCTCTGGACAAAGAAAAAATCATCAGGGCCTTCGCAGATGAGGCGATCCGGTTTGCCAAGGGGTATCAGGACAAACCCCAGAGGATTGCAGCAGGAGAACTATTGGAAAATTTCAGATCATTCCCCAATGAAATTTTTCCATACATCAGCGGAAAATTTACAGATCAGCCAATTCAGCGCATTGAAGCCGAAATTGGGAAAGTCAGGGAAAAAAGGGCGGAACATCCTGATGATGCGATTCAATACGGAGAAAGCCTTTATAAAAATACGCTGAACGATCTGGCTTATCTGAAAAGCGTTTTATCCCCTTCCGATCTTCAACATCAGATAACCGCAGACAGATTGGCAAATGAAATCCTCCAATGCGCCATAGACTATTTCAATATCCGGCGAAAACAGCCTGGCGCACACGATCCGGGAGAAAGAGCTTTAAACCTTTTAAATCATGCAATATTCATTGCTGTGGGCGAAAGAGTCAGAAGCAGGATTGAAGAAAATCTGTTTGTCATGAATACTTATGTGAACGCAGCGCCTCAGAGAAAACTTCAGAGTGAGATACAATTGCTTGTTGATGACATTGCAGACCGGCTGAACAGCCTTCCGGATAGACAGGACATGTTGACAACTGCACAGATGCTGTTCAATCATTCCGTATATAAACTGCTGTTAATCAAAGAATCCCTGGGAGTGAAGGATGTGGCTTATATGAGTTTAAGCAGTGCTGTCGCGGACAGGGCTTCAGGATTATGCATAAAATTCGCAGATCAAACCCGAGAATATACAGAAGCTGTCAACGTGATGGAAAGCATCGGCACTTTGGATATGCTGCCTGAAATTAGAGAAAAATATGACAAAAACAGGAAACTGCTGTATCATAAAAGGGAAACTCAGATATTTGACGCGATCCGTGAGTCTTCAAAATCGTCCGAGAAAGAGAAGCGTTGTTATATCGGCACAATGGTTTACGGAGATGCTGACGCGCCGCAAGTTTTGGCCTTAAAAAAATTCAGGGATCATGTATTGAGCCATTACACACTGGGAAGGATATTTATCAGATTTTATTATAAATATTCGCCGCTTTTTGTTGCAGTATTTAAAGATTCAAAAGCAGTGAACAAAGGCGTCAAAATTATTATTGACCAGTTCATCAGTGTTCCGGACCGGTGAAACCACCCTTAGGCAGGCTCAGGGCCCTTCTTTTTGGGGCGTGTCCGGATATTGCGGTTCTCCATGCTCGGCCCCTGAGCCTGCCGAAAGGTGCAACGCTAAAGCGGGTTTTTAATCACTTTCAACTTTTTACTGTGGAATTTTTCTGATTATAACGGATTCAGGGGAGGCTCCCGCACCTGCCCACAGACATATCCGGCCGAACGTGCAGGTTTAAGCTTTGTGCCCCGGGTTTAAGCTTTGTGGCCCCTTTGTGTCCTCTGTGGTTAAAAAGGTGCGACG